>JACDCY010000017.1:2103-35947 GCA_013817305.1 Gemmatimonadaceae bacterium
GGGAAACCGCGAGCGCGTAGCCTTCTTCTCCGAAACGGAGTGAAGATCCGTCGAGCGTGAGGTAGACCTGGCCGACGGGCGTTGTATCGGCCGAGACGGCGACGTCCAGGGCGGCTCTCGTGGATGCACCGTTCGCCGCTGGCGCAGGACCGCGCAACAGCGCCGCGAGCTCGCGGGCGATCCGAGCCATGTGCTCATCGCCGGTGTTGACGTTGACACGCGTGGCCGGTGTGACCGCGAAGCTGTCACCCGTGGACATGACAACGGACGCTGGCAGCGGCAGTATCGCATGTGCGGGTAGCGGCGAAGGGGCTGCAATTCGCACCGAAACCGCCGATGGCGCGGTTACCGGATCTGGCGCTGCGATCGGGCCGGGGGAAGCGCAGGCCGCGCACGCGAGTGCGGCTGCGGTGATGGCGCGCGCCACCTGCTGGCGGAATTCTTCACGCGAGCCCGGAGGCGGCTGCGTCGTGGTCGCTGGCGGGGGCGGCTGCTGCATCGTGGTCAGGGTATGGGGTTCTTCCTTCCGAAATTTGGCGATATGTCACCGCCTGACGTAATACCGCCTGATGTAAGAAGCCGAGTTTTCGCGGCAGGACCATCGTCCTCACCGGTGTCGGGCGGCCGGGGCGATGCGGATATCACCGGGACATCAACGCAGGTCTGCACAGGACATTTCGCGGTCCGTCATAGGTAAATGCGGATATCAGGTCCTAATCCCTGCCTATACTTTCCGGCCTGGAAAGTGTGTGTACGTGAAAGCGTACCGTGGGTTCGAATCCCACCCCATCCGTTGGATAAGCCCGCGCTACAGCGCCCCGGTCAGACGCCAACGTGAGTCGCTTCGCCCTTTGGCGCTATGACAATGGCCCGAAGCAGATCCGGAATGAGACCCTCAAGATCCCGGCTAGCGCGCGTGGCAAATTGCCGTCCAGTAGCACGAGCATCGGTTCGTCTAGCGAGGCGCTTACGCTGCTGTCGCCGAAGCCGTTAGTGCGTCCTTTGCAATCTCCAGCACGGCGATGGCGTGCTCCCGTGAAACGCTCGGAAATTGATCGAGAAAGACATCGAGCGAATCACCACCTTCGAGGTACTCAATGAGGCTCTGAACGGGCACTCGCGTTCCCGCGAACACCGGAGTTCCTCCGAGGCGGTCCGGCGAACTCGTGATCAGCGGATTGGGCAAAGACGACATCATGAATACCCTCCCAAAGTAGTGGTCTAATCTACAACCGGAGGCCTGGTCTGAGTTAACGTTGCGAGTTCTATTGCAAACTCAGCCTGCTGAGAGCTGGTGTCGGCATTGTCGCCGCGCGCGGAGAGCGCCACGGGCGTTCGATCAAATGCTATCGCGCCAAGGCGACGTCCATTCCCGCGACGACATCTATCCGGTAGTGGTAACGCGGTCAGATGACGGAGGCAAGCGCAGGCGCTCGTCTCTCCTGTCAGCCCGTGTTCCGCAGTCCCTGCGCTATGCCACTCACGGTTGTCGCCAGCGCTGATTTCAGCGCTTCCCACTCTGGATCGGCCTCATCGCTCGCCTTTTTCCTGCGCAACAGCGCGATCTGCAGCAGCGACAGCGGATCAACGTACGGGTTGCGCAGCGCGATCGCGGATTGCAATACCTCGTTGTCGCGCAGCAACACCGCGCTGCCGCGGATCCGCAGCACCGCGCTCACGGCGCTCTCGTACTCGCGTTCCAGCCGCGCCAACAGCTCGACGTCTCCACCGAGCCCGCTCACGTACGCGCGCGCGATTTCCATGTCGGCCTTGGCGCACACCATCTCGATCTTGCTCACCAGGTCGTCGAAGAAGGGCCAGCGCGCGGCCATCCTCTGAAGAGTTTCGAGGCCATCGCTAGTCGCCGCGTAGTGCGCCAGGGCGGTGCCGGCGCCGAGCCAGCCGGGAAGCATGAGCCTGATCTGCGTCCAGCCGAACCCCCACGGGATCGCGCGGATCCCGGTAATCCCCGCACTCGCGCCCGGGCGGTACGCGGGGCGCGAGCCGAACCGCGCGTCGGCCAACTCGTGGATCGGCGTAGCCTCGCGGAACATCGCGAACAGCGCGTCGTCCTCGTGGACGAACCCGCGGTACACGGCGAGTCCGCGCTCCGCGAGATCGGTCATCGTCGTTCGGAACTCGCGCATCTCCTCCGGGGAGACCGCGGTCGACGACTCGTTGAACCTCTGCAATAACACGCCTGAGAGCATGACTTCGAGCGTACGCTCGGCGATCGGCAGGAGCCCGAACTGCTGCGAGATGATCTCACCCTGCTCCGTGATCTTGATCCGCCCATTTACCGTCCCGGGCGGGAGCGCGGCAAGGGCGCGCGCCACCGGCGACCCTCCGCCGCGCCCAACGCTCCCGCCGCGGCCGTGAAACAGCAGCAGCTCCACGCCCGCTTCACGAAAGACCTCGGCGAGCGATTCCTGCACCTGGTACAGCGCCCAGGACGACGCCAGAATTCCGGCGTCCTTCCCCGAGTCGGAGTAACCAATCATCACCTCCTGCCGGTTGCCGCGCGCGGCCAGCTGCCGGCGATAGACGGAATCGCCGAGCAGCGCGCGCATCACGTCGGGCGCGCGCTCGAGATCGGCCAGCGTCTCGAACAGCGGCACCACGTCCAGCCGCGACTCCGGCGGCTCGGCCGCGAGGTCGGCTAGGCCGGTCTCGCGCGCGAGCAGCAGCACCCGCAGCAGATCGTCCGGCTCGGTCGTCATCGAAACGATGTACGTGCTCGCGGCGGGCTCCCCCAATTCCTGCTGCACGGTGCGGACAGCGCGAAAGGTCTCGAGTACCCGCGAAGTCTCCCCGGACAGCTCGAGGTGCTGATTCACCAGCGGGCGCTTTCCCGCCAGCTCCATGCGCAGCCTTTCGCCCGTGAGTGGAGCGACGCCGAGCATCCGGGCGATGTCGTCCACAGCGGCGCGATGCGCGTCCGCGTGATCGCGCACGTCCATCAGGTAGCCATGCAACCCATGTGCGCGGACCACGGCCAGCAGCGGGTCGACCGTCACACGGCTGGCGTGCGTCGCGCCTGCCGCAACGAGGTTCTCGCGGACGAGCAGGAGGTCACGCTCGAGCTCGCCGGCACTCGTGTATGCAGCGGGCTCAGCCAGAGATTTGCCGGCATCGCGGGCGGCGGTGAGTCGTCTCGCGGCCTTAACGCGCGCTGCCATGAGCGAGAGCTTGAGCCGGAGCGGCTCGTCGGCGTTGCGCGCGCGGTTCGTCTCGAACACGCCGGGGAGCAACTCGCTGTCTGACTGGATGGATTCGCGCATCGCGTCGGTTGGCGGAGCGATCGTCGCCGAGACCGACAGTCTATCCACCAGACCGGTGAGCACGTTCGCGTATCGGCCGAGCATCGCGTAGCTCGCACGCCGCGCCGTCGCGAGGGTCGCCTCCGGGGTGACGAAAGGATTGCCGTCACGGTCGCCGCCCACCCAGTTGCCGATCCGTAGGGGGACGATCTGCCACAACGCCTCGGACTCCTGCCCGTCGAACTCGTCCGTAAAGGCGCGCAGCAGCGCGTCGCGCGCGCGCATGCCGGCGTCGAGCATGGTGGTTTCCAGGTACCAGAGAACGGTGCTCACCTCGTCCCGCACGGTCGGGCGATCCTGCCGCACCTCGGCGGTGATCCAGAGCAGCTCGACCTCCGCGTCGAGCGATTCCTCGAGCGCGCGCCGTTCGGCGAGCGGGGAACCGTCGCGCGCGAGCAGCAGGTCGGCGACTCGCGCCTGGAGCGCGAGCAGCGTGCGCCGCGTGGACTCCGTGGGGTGGGCGGTGAGCACGGGACGAACGTCCAGCTGTGACATCGCGCGCTCCACATCCGCTGCGGCGTGGCCGCCGGCGCGTAGCTCCCGCATCGCCCAGCGGGCGGAAGCGCTCTGCGGTTCCGCATCAGACGCGCTGCGGTACGCACGCGCTCGCCGGACGCGGTGGACCTGCTCGGCCGTGTTGATCAGGAGGAAGAACAGAGTGAACGCGCGCGCTGTGACGGCTGCGCGCTCGAGGGGAAGTGCCTCGACTTGCGCGAGCAGGGCGGCGAGCGAGGGTGCGTCCGGCTCGCCGCGCCGTCTGGCGCGACAGTCCTGCCTGAGCGACTCCACCGTCTCGAACGCAGCTTCGCTCTCGAGCCGGCGGATTACCTTGCCAAGCGAGGCGGCGAGCCAGCGCACGTCGTCGTGCAGCGGAACGTCCTCGGGGCGGAGGTCGGCTTCGGCCGGCACGGCGCCGGGTTGCCGCGTCATGTGCGGATCCGGTCAAGGCAATGTCGCGCGATCTGAATCACCGGAGCCTCCCCAGGCACCGGCAGGGTGCCTGAAACCAAAAACGTAGTTATTCTTGCCTGCGTCCAATTACCGAATTCTATATGCTGCCTTCCGCGTTCGACGCCAGCTACTACCGCCGCTATTACACGAATCCGGCCACTGCGGTGGTGACGAAGGTTGAGGCGCGCGCGGAGGTGCGCTTCGTGCTCGCGTTCTGCTCCTATTACGGTCTGGAGATCCGGCGATTTGCGGACGTGGGTGCAGGCACGGGGTGGTGGGCAAGGGAGTTTTCCCGGCAACGTCCCCGCTGTCGCGACGTTGAGACGTACGATGCCAGCCCCTATGCGGCGCGACTGTACGGTCACCGCGAGGTCTCGATCGAGAAGCTTGGCGGCCGCCCAGCGGACCTGGTCGTGTGCCGCGACGTGCTGCGATATGTTGGCGACGCCGACGCGCGGGAGGGAATTACCAGGCTCGCCCGGAAATGCCGGGGCGTGCTGTATCTCCACGTCCTCACGCGCGACGACGAAGTGGATGAACCAGCGAGCGACATGAGCGGACGCTTGCGGTCCAAGCGGTGGTATCTGAAGGAGCTCACCGCGGCAGGCTTCAGAAACGCCGGAAGCGGCTTGTTCGTTTCCAGAAAGTTCAAGGACTTCTATTGCTTCGCCATCGAGGAGCTCTAGACGCCCCCTTTCGACCTTTTGAGGGTCGTGGCGCTATGCTTGATACCGTACATAGTCGAGGTTCGACCACCGATGCCCTACAGAACGTTCGCTGACGATCAGGGAAAGAGCTGGAAAATATGTGAGGTGCACCCAGCCAGCGCCGAGCGTCGCGCGGCTGATCGCCGGGAGATCAATCCGATCCCGTTGGCGGGCATCGAGCACCGTGTAGAGGGGAACAGGCGGCGGAAGCTGGACGGTCGCCTCGATCCTTCGCACCCGCTCGCGCACGGCTGGCTCGTGTTCAAATCAGAGGGCGAGAAACGGCGGCTGGCGCCGATTCCTTCCAGTTGGGAGACCTGCCACGGACGCGAGCTGCGCGAGCTGTGGGAGCGAGCGAAGGTGACCGCAGGCAAAATGGAGAAGCCGGCGTAAGGCGTGAGCCTTTTCCAGAAGCGCTAGGAAACGTTCTGTGACGTGACCTCGACCGGGACTCTCGGACTGATCCCCGTCCGGTCTATCCGGCGGGCGAGCGAGCGCGCTCGTTTCACACTTAATTTGCCGCCCGGTTGCCGATTCGCGTAATATCGGACCGTGAGCAAAGCCGATTTTTCCGAAAAAACCATCGTTCTCACCGGCGTCGGGCGCGCGGGTCAGGTGGGAGAGATAGTCGCCCGAGCCCTCGCCGATGCGGGCGCACGGTTGGCTCTCATCGACCGCGACGATCAGGTCCAGGCGCGCGCGGAAGAGCTTGCCCGCACCGGCGCCACCGCGTCGCCGTACGTTTGTGACCTCACCAATCCAGACGACGTCGCTGCCACCGCGAAGCGAGTCGGTGCAGACAGCAACGGGTCCATCGCCGCGCTCGTCAATCTCGCCGGCGGGTTCGGCATGAGCGGGCCCGTCGCCGATAGCGATCCCGCGGCCATGCACAGGCAGATCGCCATCAACCTCACCACCGCGTACCTGGCAACGCGCGCGTTTCTCCCGCTGCTGCGAGCGGAAAAGGGCGCGATCGTTTACTTCGCATCCGCATCGGTGCTGCCGGACGGAAGCAGCAAGAACATGAGCGGCTACGCAATTTCCAAGGCCGGAGTGCTGGCGCTCATGCGCTCGGTCGCGGCGGAGGAAGCGGGATCGGGCGTCCGCGCCAATGCGCTCGCTCCGACGCAGATCAGGACCGCGCAGAACGAGGCGGCAATGGGGCCGGACGCGGCGTACGTCGAGCGGGAAGCGATCGCCGAAGCGGTGCTCTTTCTTTGCTCGCCCGCGAGCCGGAACGTCACCGGCCAGACCATAAAGCTCCAGTGAGTCGCTCGCTCTGGCTTATCGCTGCATTACTGGCAGGCCTCGCTATCGGCGCCATGCTGCGCGGGTACGACCCCGGCTTCGCCGACTCGGCCATCATGCTCGCCGATCCCGTCGGAACGCTCTGGGTCAACGCGATCCGCATGACGGTGATACCGCTCGTGGTGTCTACTGTCCTGGCCGCGCTGCTCGCTCCCGGGGCGCGCGAGCTGTTCGCCAGGCTCGGGTGGCGCGCGGCTGCGCTCCTCGGCGCCCTGGCGCTCACTATCTCGGCGGTGTCGGTCTTCGCTGCGCAATCTGTGTTCTCGTCGCTCACCCTCGACGGAGCGCGCGCGGCGGCAGCCGGATTGGCCGCGGGACCGGCGGCAGCGACCACGGTCCCGGGCATAGGCGAGTGGCTCGTCAGCCTCATTCCAGTGAACCCGGTGAAGGCCGCTGCTGACGGCGCGATGCTTCCATTGCTGATCTTCACGATCGCGTTCGGGCTCGCCGCTACGGGGCTCCATGAGGCGCGACGCAACGTAATCCGTGATCTGGCGGAGGCAGTGTCGGAGGCGATGCTCTGCATCGTTCAGGTCGTCCTCTTCTTTGCGCCCCTCGGAGTTTTCGCGCTCTCGCTCGTGCTCGCTGCGCGGCTGGGCGCGAACGCCATCGGCGCGCTGGGCGTGTTCGTGGCCGTCGTCGTCGCGCTGTGCGTGCTGGTGATCGCGGCGTTTTATCCGCTGGTGGCAGTCGCATCGACCACGCCGGTTCGGGATTTCGCTGCGGCGTCCGCGCCCGGGCAGACCGTGGCGTTCAGCGCGCGCTCCTCGCTCGCCGCTCTTCCGGCCATGCTCGAAGGCGCCATGGCCAGGCTGAGAATCAATCGCGAGCTGCCCGGATTCTTTCTTCCCATTTCTGCATCGATCTTTCGTCCAGGGAGCGCTGCCGCGATCCCCGCTGGCGCCGTGTTCGTCGCCCATCTCTACGGCGTGGAGCTGGGAGTGGGAGAGCTCGCTACGATCGCCGTCACGTCCGCGCTGCTCACCTTCAGCGTTCCCTCGATACCGGGTGGAACGATTCTGATCATGGCGCCAGTGCTCGCGGCCGTGGGTATCCCGGTCGCGGGGATCGGCGTACTGCTGGCTCTCGATGCGATACCGGACATGTTCCGGACCACCACCAACGTCACCGGCCACATGGCTGCAGTAACCATACTGGACAGATGGACGGGCGACAGTCCGCCCGTCGCGACGGGGATCCCGCATGACTGAGCCGCCACCGGCCGGAACCGGCGAGCGGTTCACGATCGACAAGAAGTCGCTGCGACACGTCATCGCGGCGTCGTCGGCCGGGACGATGATCGAGTGGTACGACTTCTACATCTTCGGTGCCCTCGCCGCGGTCATCTCGACGCATTTTTATCCGGCCGGGAGCCCCACGCTCAACTTCCTCAAGACGCTCGCGACCTTCGCGGTCGGATTCGCCGTCCGGCCGTTCGGCGCGCTCGTGTTCGGAAGAATCGGCGATCTGGTTGGACGGAAGTTCGCCTTTCTCGTGACGCTGCTCATCATGGGCGGAGCGACCGCGGCGATCGGATTTCTTCCCACGTACTCGCAGATCGGCGTGGCCGCCCCGATCATCCTCGTCATTCTCCGGATGCTGCAGGGACTGGCGCTGGGTGGGGAATACGGCGGTGCCGCTATCTACGTGGCCGAGCACGCGCCGGACGGCAAGCGCGGCTTTTACACGAGCTTCATCCAGACGACCGCGACACTCGGACTCTTTCTCTCGCTCGGCGTGATCCTGGTCGTGCGCGCGTCGATGTCCGAAGAAGCGTTCAAGGCGTGGGGCTGGAGAATTCCGTTTCTCCTGTCGGTCGTACTCGTGGTCGTGTCGTACTACGTCCGGAATCGACTCCAGGAATCTCCGCTGTACACGCGGCTCAAGGCGGCGGGAAAGACGTCGACCGCTCCGATCACGGATTCATTCGGGACGTGGCCGAAGTGGAAGTTCTTCCTGCTCGTGCTGTTCGGCGCTACCGCAGGTCAGGCCGTGGTGTGGTACACGGGCCAGTTCTACGCTCTCTTCTTCATGCAGACCGTTCTCAAGGTCCCGCTGACTACCTCATACCTGATCGTCGCTGCAGCTCTCATCCTCGGCACGCCGATGTTCATTGTATTTGGTGCGCTCTCGGACCGCGTCGGACGCAAGCGCGTCATGATGGCCGGCAACCTGCTGGCCGCGCTCTCGTACTACCCGATCTACCTTGGCATGAAGCATTTCTCGGATCCGCTGAATCCGGTCATGCTCAGCGCGCTCGTGCTCGTGCAGGTGATTTTCGTCACGATGGTGTACGGGCCGATCGCCGCGTTTCTCGTGGAAGCTTTCCCGGCGAAGATCAGGTACACGTCGTTGTCGCTGCCGTACCACTTCGGCAATGGCTGGTTCGGCGGATTTCTGCCGTTGATCGCGACCGCGCTCGTTGCCCGCACCGGGAACATCTACGCCGGTCTCATCTTCCCGATAACGATCGCTCTCACGACGTTCGTCATAGGCTCGCTGTTTCTGCAGGAGCGGCATACCACGCGGATATGGGATGAAGTCGACGGAGAGTCCGCGTGATCGTCCATCTCCTCCTCGCCGCGCAGCTCGCCGCCGCTGGCGATTCCAGCCTTGCAGCGGCGATAGACCGGCGCGTGGCAGCGACCGACAGCGCGCAGGTGGCCGTAGCGTTCCTGGACCTGGGCTCGGGTGCTTCGTACTTCCGGAACGCGGATACCGTGTTCCACGCGGCGAGCACCATGAAAGTCCCGGTGCTGGTCGAGGCATTCTATGCGGCGCGGGAAAAGCGGATCTCGCTCGAGCAGCAACTGCTCCTGATCAATCAGTTCGCATCCATCGTCGATGGCACGCCGTACGCGCTCGACGCGGGGGTTGACGGCGATTCGGCGCTGTACGGGCTGGTCGGCCAGCGGGTGCCGATTCGCGATCTCGCGCGGCGGATGATTACGCGGTCGAGCAACCTCGCCACGAATACCATGGTCGCGGTGTTGGGCGCAGATCAGATCAACGTGACCGCGAGGAAACTCGGCGTCACCCGGTCGCTGGTTCTGCGTGGAGTGGAAGACCAGAAGGCCTTCGATCGCGGGATGATCAACACCATGACCGCGCGCGATCTCGCGACGTTGTTCGCTGCCCTGGAGCGGGGACAGGTCGCCGGGGAGGCCGACACGCGCGACATGCTGGACATACTGCTCGCGCAGGAATTCAACGAGAAGATTCCCGCCGGCCTGCCGCCGGGGACGCGCGTGGCCCACAAGACCGGCGAGATCACCGCGGTTTCTCATGACGGCGGGATCGTATACCCGCCTGGTCGCTCACCCTACGTGATCGTCGTGCTCACGCGCGGCGTGCGGAACGGGCAGATATCTTCCGCCCTCATCGCCGACATCTCGCGGATCGTGCACGCGCACGTCACCGGTGCGCCGTAGCGGTCTCGGCAGCGCTAGGCCGGCGTGCCGAAGTGCGGATTCTCGATCAGGCCGATCGAATTCCCGAAGGGATCCTCGACCGTAGCCACGAGAATGCCACCGCCGACATCCTGCAGCGGGCTCCGAATGGTCACGCCGCGCGCGACCAGACTCGCAAGAACTGCGGCGAGGTCGCTGACTCCCCAGTAGGCAGCGGAGCCGCCCGGCCCTGCCGTCTGATTGGTAACGTCCGGGTCCAACCCCAGCTCGAACCCGCCGACGCTGAATCCCACGTAGTAGGGCTCGTCGAAGTACGGCGCGATCTCGAACGTCTCACTGTACCAAGCCTTGGCGCGAGCGAGATCCGGCACCTTGTAAATAACTGTGCGAAGCCCAAGGAACGGTGAAGACATGGTCATCGGTCTCGGTGTAGGTTGAACGCTGCTGGAACGGTGCGGGCTGGGCAGTCGACGTTCTGCTCTCGGTCGGTACAATGCTTTTGGAGCGATTGTGTGCCCTGGTCCAGACGGCGCCGTCTTAGCGAAGCGTAGGCGACCGTCTGGGCCAGGGCATTCAATCGCTCGCGACTAGAACCATAATGCCCGGCCGTTAGATTTGATCGTCGATGCCCTCCCGCAACTCGACCCTCCTGGACGCTCGCGCAGTCGAGAGAACGTTGAAGCGGATGGCCGATGAGATTCTCGAGCTCACCGGCGGGACCGACGACCTGGTGCTGGTAGGGATTCAGCGTCGCGGAGTCCAGCTCGCCGACCGCCTGGTCGAGCTCATCGCGGCGAGCGAGACGGTTCGCGTCCCCCGCGGCGCACTCGACATCACGCTGTACCGGGACGACCTCCAGACCGTGGGCCCTCGGCCCGTGGTCGGGCGCACGGACCTCCCCTGGGAGCTGGACGGCCGGATCGTGGTCATCGTCGACGACGTGCTCTACACGGGACGGACTGTCCGCGCCGCGCTCGACGAGCTCGCCGATTTCGGACGGCCGTCGCGAATCGCGCTCGCGGTTCTCATCGATCGCGGCGGGCGGGAGCTGCCGATACGCGCGGACATCGTTGGAAAGACGGTCCAAATCGCGGCCGGCGACCGGGTGGACGTCCTGCTCGAGGAGGTGGACGGCAAGACGTCGGTGATAGTGACGGAGGCCGGGACCGCGTGACCAGCGCGCTCGGGAAGGATCTGCTCGGACTCGAGGCGCTCTCCAGCGAGCAGATCAATCTCATTCTCGACACCGCCGAGCCGTTCAAGGAGATCAGCGAGAGGGCCATCAAGAAGGTCCCGACGCTTCGGGGATCCACGATCGTCAATCTCTTCTTCGAGAACTCGACGCGCACGCGCATCTCGTTCGAGTTTGCCGAGAAGCGTCTGTCGGCCGACCCTGTGAATGTGTCCTCCGCCGGGTCGAGCATGTCCAAGGGCGAGACGCTGGTGGACACCGCGCGCAACCTCGAGGCGATGCGGATAGATATGGTAGTCATCCGGCACGGCTCGTCGGGCGCCGCGCAGTTCCTCGCCGAGCGGATCGAGTCGAACGTGATCAATGCCGGCGACGGGATGCACGAGCACCCGACGCAGGGCCTGCTCGACATGCTGACCCTGCGCGACCATTTCGGCGACCTGCAGGGAAAGCGCGTGTGCATCTGCGGCGACGTGCTCCACTCCCGCGTCGCGCGCTCCAACATCTGGGGGCTGCGAAAGGTTGGCGCGGAGGTCGCGGTGTGCGGTCCGCGGTCGCTGCTGCCGAACGCCATCGACGAATTCGGCGTCACGGTGTTCGATCGCATCGAGGACGCGATCGAGTGGGCGGACGCGCTCAACATCCTCCGGCTCCAGATCGAGCGCATGACGGGCGGCTACATCCCGTCCCTTCGCGAATACAATCGCGTATTCGGCGTCACCCGGGAGCGATTGTCGCGCGCGCCCCGCGACGTTCTCATTCTCCATCCCGGCCCGATGAACCGCGGAGTGGAGATCGATTCCGACGTCGCCGACGGCGAGCATTCCGTAATTCTCGACCAGGTCACGAACGGCATCGCCATCCGGATGGCAGTGCTGTATCTGTTGGCCGGAAGGAATCCGGAGCTTGCGGAGTCGGCCAAGGCGGCCGCGCGATGACGCGCCCGATTCTTCTCCGCGGTGGAAGGGTCGTCGATCCGTCGCAGAGCATCGACGGCCGGCTGGACGTGCTGCTGGTGGACGGGTTGATCGAGGCGTGCGGACAAAACCTGAGCGCGCCTGACACAGCCGAGGTGCTCGACTGTACGGACATGATCGTCTCGCCCGGGTTCATCGATGTGCATTGTCATCTGCGAGAGCCGGGCAGGGAGGATGTCGAGACGGTGGCTACCGGCGCGCGCGCCGCAGCGGCAGGCGGATTCACCGCCGTGTGCGCGATGCCTAACACCGACCCGGTCACCGACAATCAGGCGGCCGTCGGGTTCATTATCCGCCAGGCGCAGCGCGCGAAGGCCGCGCGCGTGCATCCCATCGGGGCTATCTCGCTGGGCCAGCGCGGTGAGGCTCTCGCGGAGTTCGGCGAGATGATCGGCGCCGGCGCCGTGGCGTTCAGCGACGACGGGCGGCCCGTCGTCAGCGCGCAGCTCATGCGGACGGCGCTGGAGTACGCGCGGACGTTCAACGTGCCCGTCATCGACCATTGCGAGGAGCCGACGCTCTCGCACGGCGGCGCCATGAACGAAGGGATCGTCAGCGCGCGGCTCGGCCTCAAGGGGATTCCCTCCGAGGCCGAGGAGATCATGGTGATCCGGGACATCCTGCTCGCGCGGCGAACGAAGGGACACGTTCACCTCGCCCACATGAGCACCGTCGGATCAGTGGAGCTCATCAGGTGGGGTAAGGACCGCGGGATCAACGTCACCGCCGAAGTCTGCCCGCATCATCTCACGCTCACCGAAGACCGCGTTGGCGCGTACGACACCAACGCCAAGATGAATCCGCCGCTCCGCACCGCGGCGGATGTCGCCGCTCTGCGGGACGCGGTCGCAGACGGAACCATCGACCTCGTCGCGACCGACCACGCGCCACATCATTACGACGAGAAGGAGCAGGAGTTCGCGAACGCGCCCAACGGAATCGTCGGATTGGAAACCGCGCTTGCCGTGGTGCACACCAATCTCGTCGCGACGCGAGTGCTGGACTACAGCCGCCTCGTCGAATGCATGTCGTGCGCTCCCGCGCGCGTGTTTCACCTTCCGGGCGGGACGCTCAGGCGCGGGGCCGTGGCCGACGTCACGGTGTTCGATCCGCACGCCAAATGGACGATCGACCCTGCCACATTCCTCTCGAAGGGACGCAACACGCCCTATGCCGGCGAGAGGGTTCGCGGGCGCGCGATTTTCACTATCGTTGATGGAGAGCTCGTTCACACGATGACGCACACGACGAGGTGACGGTGGCCAAGCCCAGCCGGTCTCACGACGGCCTGCAGCAGCTCCTGGACGAGAGGAATCGCTACGAGCAGTGGATCGCGACCCTGGAATCACGGCGCGAATCGACGCCTGAGCACGTGTTCAAGCGCGTGCACGCGGACTACGAGCAGCGGCTGACGGGGGTCCGCCAGCAGTTGACGGAGAGAACGGGCGAGGTTCGCTCGGCGATCTCCGGCCTCAAGGACCGCCTCAAGCAGGCGAGCGAGCAGGAGGCCGAGCGCGTCGACGAGATGCACGAGGCGGAGCTGCGCTCGGTCGTTGGTGAGCTCACGCCGGAGCAGTGGGAGCTGCGGAAGCGCGAGGTCGAGGTTGAGCTCACGCGCTTTGCCGACGACAAGAAGAAAATTTCGGAGGAGCTGAACCAGCTCCTCCTCATCATCGAGCAGACGACGGATCACGAGACGGACGCGGAGCCGGCAGCGCACGCCCCGCCCGCTCCGGCCACGCCATCTCCGCCACCCGCGCCAATTGAGTCCCCGCCGCCTGCCGCCGCAGTACCGGCGGATGCCACGCGGGTCAGGTCGAAGACGCCGGCAAGGCCGCGCGCGGCGACGCACAATGATTCACCTGGCCCGGTCGAGCCGGAAAAGCCTCCGGTGCCAATCGAATCTCTCGCGCCCGACGAGGTCGCGGTTCCGCCGACGGCGGAGCCAGCAAAGGCGAGCGACCAGTCAGCGCCGTCTGGACCTTCGAGCGTCGGGTCGGCCCAGCCCAGGCCCGATGCTCCCGCGGCCGCATCTGCGAAGCGGAGCAAGTCGAGCGGAACGGCGCAGCCCACGGATCCCAGGCGCGAGAACGAAAAAACGCTCAAGTGCGGGGAGTGCGCCGCTATGAACTACCCTACGGAGTGGTACTGCGAGAGCTGCGGGGGAGAGCTGTCAGCGCTCTAATGATCAGTGATCGGTTCCTGATCACTGACCACTGATGACTACTTCTTCTTCGCCATCCGGCTCTTGTGGCGCGCGGCCGCATTCTTGTGAATGAGGCCTTTGCGCGCGGCGCGATCAACGAGCTGGACGGCCGATGCGCGATCAGCGGCCGATCCATCGGTGGACTTCGCTTTCTTGAGCGCGGTGCGAAGGGTCGAGCGCTGTGCGCGGTTGCGCGCTTCGGCGGCTCTCGACTTACGCATGTTCTTTTTGGCGGACGCGATATTCGGCACTTACTGAATCTCCATTACAAGGGCTAAGTTGTTGAAACTACCGCCTTTCGGCCCTTCCCGCAAACCCACGCTTGGATAAAACCCAGACTTTTCTGCTCGTAGCGCCCGTCCTGCTCTTCTCAATGGTCGCGCACGAGTACGCCCACGGGTATGCGGCGCTCAAACAGGGTGACCCCACGGCCTACCAGCTCGGCAGGCTGACGTGGAACCCGATGAAGCACATCGACCCCTTTATGACGATCATCCTGCCGATACTGACCTTCATTACGGCCGGGGTCATGTTCGGCGGGGCCAAGCCCGTACCGGTGAATCCGCGCAATTACCGTAACTTCAAGCGGGGGGACATCATCGTCTCCCTCGCCGGAGTGGCGACGAATCTCGTGCTCGCCGTGGTGGCCGTCGTGGCGGTCGCTGTGGTCGGACTCGCGGGCAGGGCCGTGCCCGCGCTGGCAGCCAGCGCCTCGATCCTGCAGCTGATGCTCATTTATGGAATCCTGATCAATCTCGTGCTCGCTTTCTTCAACCTCATTCCGATTCCGCCGCTTGATGGCTCCCACGTGGCGAAGTACATGCTGCCGCCGGCGTGGGCGCTCAAGTACGAGGAGTTCGGCCGGTACGGATTGATTGCCCTGATGGTTCTCGTCATGGTCGGCGGCGGCGTGATGCGCGGATTCTTCGGCCCGATCCTCTTCGTGCATGGCGCGGCCGTCCGGCTGCTGATCCCGTTCATCCTGCCCAGCCCGTGGACCGTCTAGGCGAGTCCGCTTTCCTCGTGCAGGTCGGGGAGTTCTCCGGCCCGCTCGATCTGCTTCTCACCCTCATACGTGACGAGCAGATCGATATCTACGACATCCCGGTCGCGAGAATCGCCGAGCAGTTTCTGATTCGCATCAAGACGCTGGGGCTCGACGACGCCGCCGACTACCTGGAGATGGCGGCCAGGCTGATTCGGATCAAGGCGCAGATGCTCCTGCCGCGGCGTGAGGGCGAAGAGGGCTGGGACGATCCGCGCGCCGAGCTCGTGCGCCGTTTGCTGGAATACCAGCAGGTGCGGGAAGTCGTCGACGTTCTCGATCGGCTGTCGGAGGACCGCCGCGGAAAATTCGCGCGCGGCTACATGCCGCAGCAGTTCACCTCGCCCGCGCCCGCCGCCGCGCCGCTGGCGCTGTCCCTGCCCGAGCTGTTCGCGGCGGTGGATCGCGTGCTTCGCCTCGCGAAGAAGCCGACGATCCACGACGTCGTGCCGCGCGCGCTGGACGTGGAAGGCGCAATCGCGATCGTACGTGACATTCTCGCGCTGCGGCAGAGCTGCCGCTGGCGCGATCTCGTGAGCTCCGGGTCACAACCCTGGGAGATTCTTTCAGTCCTGCTTGCGCTGCTCGAGATGGCGAAGCGCGGAGAAGTGAAGCTGCGCCAGGACCGGGCCTTTACAGAAGTGGAGATCAACGGTGAGCCCGCTAGCGAAGCTGCTTGAAGCCGCGCTCTTCGCGAGCTCTGCGCCGATCTCGCGCGAGAGTCTCGCGGCGCTCGACTCCGATGTGACTGACGACGAAGTCGCGGGCGCGCTTACCGAGCTCCGCACTCAGTACGACGAGTCAGGACACGGCGTTGAGCTGATCGAGACCGGCGGTGGCTGGCAGATCCTGACGCGCGCGGAGTTTACGGACGCCATCGAGCGCGCGCAGCTCGCCAGCCGTCCGGCTCGCCTGTCAGCGGCGGCGCTCGAGACGCTCGCCATCATTGCGTACCGCCAGCCGATCGGACGCGCGGAGGTGGAGGAGATCCGGGGCGTGAACTGCGGCGCGATCCTCAAGTCGCTGCACGAGCGCGCCCTCATCGAAGTCACCGGTCGCGCCGAGGGCATGGGCAGGCCGCTGATGTACGGCACCACTCCGGCGTTTCTGGAGCAGCTGGCCATCCGCCACCTCGACGAGCTACCACGGGCGGATGAGCTGGCGGTTGCGCTCCGTCCTGCAGCGGAGGCTTAGGTGCTAAGTATCAGGTATCAGGTATCAGGCGATCACTGATCACTGATTACTGATTACTGATCACTGATCACTGATTCCTGATACCTGCTATTCGCCCATGCGCATCAATCGCGCTCTCGCCCGTTCCGGAGTGGCTTCACGTCGCGGTGCGGACGATCTGATCGCCTCCGGCCGCGTGCTCGTCAACGGCGCGCTCCCCTCGATCGGCCAGAACGTCGAGCTCGGCCGGGATGTCATCACGGTCGACGGCAAGCCGATCGCCGCCGCGGTGGAGAACAAGTGGATCGTGCTCAACAAGCCCGCCGGGGTCATGACCACGCGGAGCGACCCGGAAGGACGTGAGACCGTGTTCGACCTCGTGAAAGACGTTCCGGGCCTCACGTACGTCGGACGTCTGGACTACATGACCGAGGGCGTGCTTCTTCTCACCACCGACGGCGAAGCGGCGAACGCTCTCACGCATCCGAGCAATGAGATCGAGCGCACCTACGTCGCGACCGTGCGCGGCAATGCGTCGGAAGCCCTGCGCGCGGCGCGCAGAGGAGTGGAGCTCGAAGACGGAATCGTCAAGCCGCTCGACGTCGCCGCGCGGCCACTCGGGAATCGCATGTGGGAATTCGAGATCACGATCGCGGAAGGGCGCACGCGGGAAGTCCGCAGGCTGTGCGCGGCGCTCGATCTCACGGTGGAGCGCCTGGTGAGGACCGCTTTCGGTCCGGTGAAACTCGGTCGCCTCCCGTTGGGTAAGACGCGGGATCTGTCCAGCAAGGAACGGGACATCATCGCGGCGCTGTCCCGCTAACGGCGTCAATCCTGCACAGTCGCGGGGTGTAACTACACGTTCACCAGAGGAAACACGTGAGCACTAACGCACCTTTGGCACACGACCGCCTCCACGACGCCGCGCCACCGGCTGGCGACACGGCGATGATCCAGAAGGTCATAGCCGAAGTGGGGAAGCGCATCGTCGGCCAGAGTTACATGGTGGAGCGGTTGATGATCAGCCTCCTTACGGGTGGCCACGTTTTGCTCGAAGGTGTGCCGGGCCTCGCCAAGACGCTGACTGTCCGTACTCTCGCGGAAACGATCAACACTCATTTCCAGAGGATCCAGTTCACCCCCGATCTGCTTCCCGCGGACGTGATCGGGACGCAGGTATACGACCAGTCCAACGGCCAGTTCTCGGTGAAGAAGGGGCCGATTTTCGCCAACATCATTCTTGCCGACGAGATCAATCGCGCGCCAGCGAAGGTGCAGGCCGCGCTCCTCGAGGCGATGCAGGAGAAGCAGGTCACCATTGGCGGCACCACGTACGTGCTCGAGGAGCCGTTCCTCGTGCTCGCCACGCAGAACCCGATCGAGCAGGAAGGCACGTACCCGCTTCCCGAGGCGCAGGTCGACCGGTTCATGCTCAAGCTGCATGTGGGCTACCCGTCGAGGGAGGAGGAGAAGCTCGTGCTCCGCAGGATGGCCGGTGGCGAGCCCATCGCCGTCGAGCACGTTGCGTCGCCGCAGCAGATTCTCGCCGCGCGCAAGCGGATCGCCGAGCTGTACATGGACGCCCGCATCGTGGACTACATCGTGGAGATCGTCCACGCGACGAGGTATCCGGCTGAAGCAGGGCTGGCGCAGCTCGCGCCGTTGATCGAGTTCGGCGCGAGCCCGCGCGCTACGCTCTCGCTCGCGCAGGCTTCACGCGCCCACGCATTTCTGCACGGCCGCTCGTTCGTCACGCCTGACGACGTGAAGGCCATCGCCCCCGACGTGCTCCGTCACCGGGTTCTCACCACGTATGAAGCGGAGGCGGAAGAAGTCACGAGCGACGCGATCGTCGCCCGCGTGCTCGAGGCTATCCGGGCGCCCTGATGTTCCGCGGCCGCGGACGTGCGGACACAACGGTGCTGGACGAGGCGGGTGGTGCGAGGGGTCGCAGGCCGCGTCTTAGCGCGAAGCGCGTAGCGGCCGAAGCACCCCTCGCACCACCCGCCTCGCGCACGACACCCTCGAAGGAAATTCTCAGACAGGTCAAGCTGCTCGAGCTCCGCACGCGCGGGCTGGTCAACTCGCTGTTCGTCGGCGAATATCGCTCAGTCTTCAAGGGCCAGGGGATGGAGTTCTCCGAGGTGCGGGAATACCAGCCCGGCGACGAGGTACGGTCCATCGACTGGAACGTCACTGCGCGCATGGGAAGGCCGTACATCAAGCGGTATATCGAGGAGCGCGAGCTCACGGTCATGCTCGCCGTCGATCTTTCCGGCTCCGAGCAGTTCGGAACGGTGCGCCGGTTCAAGAGCGAGGCGGCGAGCGAGCTGGCAGCGGTTCTCGCGATGTCGGCCGTCCGCAACAACGATCGCGTAGGCATCGTGCTGTTCACGGACCGGATCGAGCACGTGGTTCCACCGCGCAAGGGACGGCGGCACGTGTTGAGGATCATTCGCGACCTGCTCGCATTCGAGCCGCAAGGCACGGGCACCGACATCTCCGCGACGCTGGAGTACGTCTCGCGCATGCTCTCGCAGAAGTCGATCATCTTCATCGTCTCTGATTTTCTCGCGCCCGGCATCGAGCATTCCCTCAAGCTCCTCGCGCAGCGGCACGACGTCGTCGCCGTCACGATCGAGGATCCGGGCGAGCGCGATCTGCCGGACGTAGGCCTCGCGCGCTTCACCGATCCGGAGACGGGCGAGACCCTGAGCATAGACACGAGCTCGGGCGGGGTGCGCAGCGCATACGCGTCCGCGGTCGGCGCGGAGCGTGAGGAGAGGAAACACCTCCTCCGCCGCCTCTCGATCGACGAGATAGCGGTGGCGACGCCGGAGAACGTCATCCACCCGCTGATCAAGTTCTTTCGCACCCGCGAAACGAAGGCCCGCCGCCGGTGATCGCACTCGGCTTGCTGTTCCTCCAGGCGGCCAGCGCTCAACCGCCGCAGGCGCCGCGACCCGTGTCCGTCCCGGTCCGCATCGGCGTCGACGTCACGCCGGACACGGTGACGGTCGGCGACCGGTTCACCGTCATCGTCAGAGTTCGCGCGCCGGCGGGCTCGACGATCGAGTTTCCCGCGAGCACGGATTCCGCCGCGAAAGTTGACCTCTCGTCGGCGCCCGCTATCGCCGAGCCAAGGCCGGTGCCCGCGACGACCTCAGGCTCGCCGCCGGAGATGGAGCAGGTCGCGGCGTACCGCATGGCTGCCTGGGACATCGGCGCGCAATCGCTCGGCCTCGCCAACGTCATTGTTCGATCAGGCGTTGCCGAACGCAGCGTTCCGCTCGTGTCGTACGAGGTGTTCGTGCGGAGTGTGCTCCCGGCGGATACGACTCTGCACGTTCCCAAGCCCGCTCGCGATGTCCTGGCCTTCGCGTATCCGCGGTGGTTGAAGTGGCTGCTTCTGGCGCTCGGGATACTCCTTGCCGCGCTCCTCGCATGGTGGCTCTGGCGGATTTACAAGAGATGGAAGAGCAGGCCGGTGCATCCGGCGGCGTTCGCGCAGCGCGAATTCCACCGGATCGAGAAGCTCGGCCTGCCCGATAAGGACCAGGGCGCGCTGCATGTCGCGCTGATGACGGACGTGCTGCGCGCATACCTGGCGGCCAGGGCGGAAGGCGTCCGCGAGAGCCAGACGAGCACGGAGCTCGTGACCGCCACCAGCGCGGGCGGCCTGCTTGATTCGGAATGGAGCCGGGGACTCGAGGAGCTGCTGCACCAGACTGATCTCGCGAAGTTCGCGGCGTGGAGAGTGGACGCCGCAAGGGCGCGGGAGCTGGGCGCCGAAGCGCGGACGATAGTGGAGCGCGCAGAAAGCAGCTACGCGGATCTCGAGACGAAGAAGGCGGCGTGACCTTCGACTCCATCCAGTTCTACACGCCCTGGGCGTTCGTCCTGCTGCTGCTGCTGCCGGTCTGGTGGGTGCTGCGCCGCAAACGCCGCCCTTCGGCGATCGTTTTTTCCCGTACGAGCGTGCTCGCTCTGGGGCCGCGCACTGGCGAGCGTATCACGCGGGCGATGTTCATTCTGCGGAACGTCGCGCTTGCCGCGCTGGTTGTGGCCATCGCCCGGCCGCGGTCGACAGCGCGCGTGGAGAATGTCACGAGCGAAGGCATCAACATCGCCCTCGCCGTTGACCTCTCGAGCTCCATGCTCGCCGAGGATTTCAGGCCGCAGAATCGACTCGCGGTTGCCAAGGCGCGGCTCAAGGAGTTCATCGCCGCCCGCGAGTCGGACCGAATCGCGCTGATCGCATTTGCGGGCGAAGCGCTCACCCAGGTGCCGCTCACCACGGACTATCCGATCCTCATGCAAGCCGTGGACAACCTGCAGGCGGGACAGCTGGAAGACGGTACCGCGATCGGGCTCGGAATTGCCACGGCTGCCAACCGGCTGCGCGACGCGCCCGGCCGCTCTCGCGTGATGATCGTGATGACCGACGGTGTCAACAATCGCGGGAGCATCGACCCTCGTACGGCCGCGCGCGCCGCCAGCGTATACGGAATAAGGATCTACGCGATCGGTGTTGGCACGGTAGGCATGGCACCGGTGCCCGTCGGGCGGGGCCCGGGCGGGCTTATCTATGAGCGCCAGCCCGTACGAATCGATGAAGCTCTGTTGACCGAAGTCGCGACGATGACGGGCGGCCGCTACTTCCGCGCCCGGGACGGCGCGGCATTGCGGCGCGTGTACGAGCAGATCGATCGACTGGAAAGAACGACAGTCCAATCCCGATCCTACGTGCAGTACAGCGAGCTGTTCCGCATGCCGCTCGGACTGGGCTTGCTCGCATTTCTAGGCGAGCTGACGCTGCTCGCTCGGCGGGCTCCTATCCCATGATGCCCGTTCCGTTTCAGCTGCCGTGGGCGCTCGCGCTCGCCGTGGTGCTGGCCGCGGGCACGGCCTGGCTGCTCGTCTACTCGCGGCGGAGAAGGAATGCGCGGCTGGCGCGTCTCGGCACGCCGGAGATGATTGCGCGGCTCGCGCCCGGCGCGCTACTACGACAGTCGCGTCTCGGGATAGTGATCGGCACGCTGGCTGTCTTGCTGGCCGGACTCGCGTTCGCTGGCCCGCGCTGGGGGTTCGAGCGAACCGTGGTCCGCCAGAGTGGAATCGACATGGTGCTTGCGCTCGACGCGTCCGCGTCGATGCTCGCGACCGACGAAGCGCCGAACAGATTGGAGGCAATGAAGAACGAAGTGCGCCGGCTGCGCGCGAGCGGGAGAGGGAACCGCGTGGCGCTCATAGCCTTCGCTGGACGCAGCTACGTGTTGACTCCGCTCACGATCGATGACGGAGGGCTGGATCTCTTTCTCGATAACCTGGACCCGAGCGTGGTCGGACAGGCGGGAAGCTCGCTCGCTCCGCCGCTGCGGCAGGCGACCGCGCTGCTGTCGCTGAGCAAGTCGCCGGGCGACAAGGCGGTCGTTCTCATGAGTGACGGCGAAGGCTTCGAAGACGCCGACGCAGTAGTCGATGCCGCCGAGAAGGCGCGCAAGGCTGGGATATCGGTCATCACCGTCGGCTTCGGCACGCGCCAGGGGTCGACCATTCCCGTGACGGAGAACGGGCGCGTGTCGGTCAAGCGGGACGACGCCGGCGCGGTTGTGACGACCCGTTACGAGCCCGCGCTGCTGCAGGAAGCAGCGCGCGTTGCCCGCGGAACCTTTGTCGCCGCTGACGCAGGCGACCGGGTAGCGTCCATCGTGCGAGCGCTGTCGCAGCTCAAGGCCGAGCAGCGCAGCGTGGCGAATCGGGAGAATCTCGCGCACCGCTACCAGTTCTTTCTGCTTCCCGCTTTTCTGCTGCTCGTGCTCGACGCTCTTATGCCCGTTCTCGCTTCGGGTCGCCGCCGCAGGCTGCGGACGTTCGTTTCGACGCTGCCGGACCGGGTGCGGCCGCGCGGCTTCGGGGCGAGCGCGTCGCGCGCGCGCAGGCGGGCGGCAGGAACGGCCGGCGTCGCGGCCGCGCTCCTGCTGATTCTGTCCGGATGCCGGCAGCTATTCCCTGACCCAACCCTCGACAACTACAACGCGGGGACGAAGGAGCTTCAGCGGGGTTCGCTGGGCAGAGCCGAGCCGCTGCTCAGGATGATTCTGGAGAGCCAGCGCCAAGAGATCGCGTGGAGAGGTGAGTTCAACATGGGGCTCGTGCATCTCAAGCGGGGTCTCGCGCTCCAGCGCGATTCCGCGGACCCTCCGCTCGACAGCGCGCTGGTCCATTACAGGATCGCTCTCAGGCGCCGGCCCGACGTGTTCGACGCCAAGTGGAACTACGAGCTCGCGCTGCGAAAGCGCGACGGCGGCGGGGGGGGAGGGGGAGGTGGTGGAGGCGGCGGAGGCGGCGGCGGAGCCAGCCCTCAGCCGGATCCGGCGCAGGGAACGCCTAGCATCGCTCCGCGCCCCGCGAACGGACTGAACGTGGACCAGGCGAGCGGAATTCTCGATGCCGCCGCAGAAGAAGAGCAGGACGTCCAGGGCAACAAGACCCGGCGAAGCGTCCCGCAGAATCCGAGGGGGAAGGACTGGTAGTGTTTTCAGCGACTGCGAATTGAGGATCGAGGGCTTTGCGGCCTCAGGACCGACTACAATCGAGAATCGACGATTAAGCGAGGATTGCGGACAACGGGCCGTGCAGTTCCCCGTCTTCCGCTCATCCTCTTTCCTCAATTAATCGCAGATCCGCAATGGCTGTTGGTCCTGAGGCCGCAAAGTCCTCAATCCTCAATTCGCAGTCGCTAACAGCGTAGTTTTCAGTGTGCCCACCATCTCAATTCTCCCCGGCGCCGTCGCCGACCAGATCGCCGCAGGCGAAGTCGTCGAGCGCCCGGCATCCGTGGTCAAGGAGCTGGTGGAGAACGCGCTCGACGCGGGCGCGAAGTCGGTCGAGGTCACCGTACACGAGGGCGGCCGCGCGCTCATCCGCGTAGCCGACGACGGCTGCGGGATGGATCGCGATGACGTTCTGCTCGCGCTCGAGCGGCACGGGACCTCGAAGATACGGACGGCGGCAGACCTTGTTGGAGTCGTGACGTTTGGTTTTCGCGGAGAGGCGCTGCCGGCGATCAGCTCCGTCTCGGAGCTCAACCTGGAGAGCTGCACGTCCGGCGGTGCGGGACTCGAAGTTCGCAGCGCTGCCGGCAAAGTCCTCAACGTCTCCGACGCAGCCCGGCAAACGGGGACTACGGTCACGGTGGCCCGCCTGTTCTACAACGTGCCCGCCCGCCAGAAATTCCTGCGCGGCGCGCGCTCCGAGTGGCGCGCCATCGCCGAGACGATGACCAACATCGCGTTGGCTCGCCGCGAGGTCCGGTTTGTCGTGACGCACGACGGCAAGCCAGCCATAAATGTCCCGCCGGCCGCGGACCTGCGCGAGCGGCTCGCCGCGCTGCACGGCGCCGACTACGCCGCGTCCATGGTGCAGGTGGAGGATCTTGCCGGCGCCGTGCATACCAGCGGCCTCGCGGAAAAGCCCGCCGACGTCGGAACGAGAACGCGCCGGATCTTCGTCACGATCAATGGCCGCGTGGTCCGCGATCACGGTCTCGTGCGCGCGGCGGAAGCCGCATATCGCAACACGATCCCGGCCGGCGTCAGGCCGTCGCTCTTCCTCGACATCGTGCTTCCGGCCGATCTTGTGGACGTGAATGTGCACCCGGCGAAGGCCGAAGTCCGCTTCCGCGACCGCTGGCCGGTGGAGCGCGCCGTCGAGGCAGCGGTCAGACGCGCCCTGGGGAACTGGGACAGCTCGGCGTCGCTCGGGCCGCGGGCGTACGCGCCGGGCTGGAATTCATTTCAGGCCCAGAGCCAGGCGGACAGCGCGCTCAACGAATCCGGCGGGTTGTCGCTCGAGTTTACGGCCGCGGCTGCGCAAGCCGGAAACGGGACGCCCGCGTTCGACGCGGCTCGCGGCGATGTCGACGCGGCCGAAGCGATGCCGGAGAACGATTACGTGCCGCCCCTCTTTCAGCTGAACCGCACGTACGTGACCTTCGAGCACGACGGCAGCGGCCTCGTGCTCATAGACCAGCACTCCGCTCACGAGCGCATTCTCTACGAGCGGTTCATGACCGCTCTCGAGACGGGAGCGTCTCCCTCGCAGCGTCTCCTCTTTCCGATTACTCTCCACCTGGGCGGACCTGAGGTCGACGCGTTCGAAGAGAATCGGGAGCACCTCGAGAAACTCGGGTTTGAAGTCGAGTTGTTCGGCGGAAACACGTTGCTCGTTCACAGCGTTCCGGCGCCGCACGCCAGGTTCGACGCCGAGCGGTGCCTTCGCGAGACGTTGACGGCCCTTACCGGTGATCGCGCCCCGGGAACCATCGCCAGGCACGAGCGGTTGCTCGCGACGGTCGCGTGCAAGGCCGCGATCAAGGGCGGCGAGGTGCTCGCACCCGATGAAATGCGCGCGCTGTTCCTCGCGCTGCGCGACACGAAGCTCCCGGCTCATGACGTTCACGGACGCGCGACTATAGTCCGCATCGCCTGGGATGAGCTGGAGCGCCGCTTTGGCAGGCGGTAGCCTCCGTATCATCTGCGGCCCGACGGCCGCGGGCAAATCCGCGATCGCGCTCGACCTCGCCGAGAGACACGGCGCCGACATCCTGTCGGCCGATTCGCGCCAGATATACCAGCGCTTCGACATCGGGACCGCCAAGCCCACGCGGGAGGAGAGGGCCCGCGTGCAGCATTTCGGCGTGGACATCATCGATCCGGGCGAGCGCTACTCTGCCGCGCGGTGGGCGCGGGATGCGGATGAGTGGATCTCCGAGTGTCGGGCAGCAGGACGGACTCCTCTGGTGGTGGGAGGCACGGGCTTCTACATCCGCGCGCTCGTCGAGCCACTCGCCGACTCGCCGGTTTTCGACACGGCGCAACGGCTCACCATCGGGTCCGAGCTGGAGCAGCTCAGCACGGACGATCTGCGGCGCTGGTGCGTGCTCCTCGACCCCGCGCGCGCGGACCTCGGCCGAACGCAGCTGCTGCGCGCCATCGAGACCGCGCTGCTGTCCGGCAAACGGCTGAGCGATTTTCACGCGGCCGCGCCTCGCCTGCAGCCGCGTCCGGCGAGATTCCTGGTGGTGGACCGCGGCGCCGGACTGCAGGAGCGTATCGCGCAGCGCATCGACGCCATGTTCGCCGCGGGTTGGGTGGACGAGGTCCGTCAGCTGTCGCATGACGTCGCGTCGTCAGCCCCGGCCTGGATGGCGTCGGGCTACGCCACGGTGCGCGCGCTGGCGCGCGGGGAGGTAGACTTCGACGCCGCGCGTGAAAAGATTCTGATCGAGACCAGGCAGTACGCCAAGCGCCAGCGGACCTGGTTCCGGCACCAGATCGGCGGAACGACGGTAACCCATGTGGACGCGTCCTCGGCCGACGCGTCCCGGATCATCGAAGAGTGGTGGATGCAAGGCACATGAAGATCGGCATCACCTGTTATCCCACGTACGGCGGATCCGGCGCCGTCGCGACCGAGCTGGGCATCGCGCTCGCCGAACGCGGGCACGAGGTGCATTTCATCACCTACAGGCAGCCGTTCCGCCTTCCCTCGTTCCTCCCGCGCGTCTTCTTCCATGAGGTAGACGTAGGACGCTACCCGCTGTTCGAGTTTCCGCCGTACGACCTCGCGCTCGCCGCCCGAATGCATGAGGTTGTCCGCGCGCACGACCTGGCACTGCTTCACTGCCACTACGCGATTCCGCACGCCACCAGCGCGTGGATCGCGCGCGAGATGCTGCGGCAATCGGGGCGCGACATAAAGCTCGTCACGACGCTGCACGGCACCGACATCACCGTCGTCGGCCAGGACCCCTCTTTTCAATCCATCACGCGCTTCTCCATCGAGAAGTCGGATCGCATCACCGCGGTCTCCGAGTATCTCAAGGGGGAGACCTTCCACGCGTTCGGCTGTACGGGCTGTGACGTCCGCGTAATTCACAATTTCGTGGACCCCGCAGTGTACGACCGGCAGCGGTACGCTCCGTTGCTCCGCGAGCAGTTCGGAGCGAAGCAATGCGTGGTGATGCACGTCTCGAACTTTCGCCCGGTGAAGCGCATTCGGGACGTCGTGCGTGTCTTCGCGCGCATACGCGAGAGCGTGCCCGCGGTGCTGGTGATGGTCGGCGACGGGCCGGACCGCGCGTTGGCGGAGGATGAGGCCCGCACGCTCGGCGTCCGCAACGCGGTGCACTTTCTCGGCAAGCTCGACGTGGTCGCTCCGCTGCTGGCGGGCGCGGATCTTTTTCTTCTCCCGAGCCAGAGCGAATCCTTCGGTCTGAGCGCGCTGGAGGCGCTCGCGTCCGGCGTGCCCGTCGTGGCCACAAAGGCCGGCGGTCTCGTGGAAGTCGTGCGCGAAGGCGAGACCGGATACCTCTGCGAGGTCGGGGATGTGGACGGAATGGGGCGGGCCGCTGTCTCCCTGCTTGACGATTCCGCCAAATGGAAGCGCATGAGCGAAGCTGGACAGGCCGACGCGCGGTCACGATTCTCCCGCGATGAAGTGGTGAGCAGCTACGAGCGACTCTACGAGGACGCACTCGCACAATGACGATCTTTCAGGCGCTGATACTCGGCATCATTCAGGGATTCACCGAGCTCCTGCCCATCAGCAGCTCCGCGCACCTCGCGCTCACGCCCTGGCTCCTCGGCTGGCCCGATCACGGGCTGGCGTTCGATGTTGCGCTGCATCTGGGCACGCTCATCGCGATAGTCGGATATTTCCACGCCGAGTGGCGAATGCTCATCGTCGCCGCGATCTCTCTGGCGAGAAAGCGGCGCGCGGAGACGCCGGAAGAAAAACGGGTAGTCTTCCTGGTGATCGCGACCATTCCCGCGGGCATCGCCGGTCTTCTGCTCGAGGACGCCGCCGAGACGATCTTCCGCTCGCCGGTGCTCATAGCCACGAATCTCATCGTCATGGGAATACTCCTGTGGGCGGTCGACAGGTTCATGTCCCGCGAGCGCGGCATGGAGTCCATGAGCTGGAAGGACGCCATGCTCGTCGGACTCGCGCAGTGCCTCGCCCTCGTCCCGGGAGTGTCTCGGTCCGGGTCGACGATCACGGCCGGCCGCGCGCTCAAGCTGTCGCGGGAATCGGCGGCGGTGTTCAGCTTTCTGCTCAGCATGCCGATCACGCTGGCGGCCGTTGTATTCAAGTTCCCCGACGCGCTACGCGAAGCCGAGAGCGTTGTCCCGCTGGCGGTGGGCGTGGTGGCAGCCGCGTTAAGCGCGTGGGTCGCGATCGCGGTGCTGCTCCGATACGTGGCGCGGCGCAGCTACGGCGTGTTCGCGGTGTATCGTGTCGCGTTCGGCGCGCTGATTCTTTATCTGATTTATGCGCGCGGACTCTGATAGCACGCTGGCGGCTGGCAGCTGGCAGCCGGGAGCGGGTAGCGCGGCCGGTCCTTACTGCGGCCAGACTCAGAGCCAGATCGCTGTGCTCGCCGGAGTACCGCGCGCTCTGCTGTTCGGGGACGTGAGCTCCACGATGGACGTGGCGCACGAGGCCGCCGCTGAAGGCGCGCCAGCGGGAACGCTCGTGCTCGCCGAGCACCAGCTCAGCGGCCGGGGACGCGCGGGCAGGGTGTGGACGTCACAGGCCGGGAGCGGTGTCTGGCTCACGCTCATCGAGCGGCCGTGGGAGGGAGTGCCTGTAGAGCTCCTGTCGCTTCGCGCGGGGCTTGCGCTCGCGCCCGTCCTCGACCGGTTCGCGACGGCACCCGTCGGCATCAAGTGGCCCAACGATTTGCATGTGCACGGTCGCAAGCTGGGCGGCATTCTCATAGAAGCGCGCTGGCGTGACGGTCGGCCCGAATGGGTGGCGCTCGGAGTCGGCATCAACGTTTCGGCGCCGGCGGACGTCGAGCATGCAATCGGATTGAGCTCGGGCGTAATGGCGCTGGACGTGCTGGCGGCCGTCGTACCCGCGCTTCGCCGCGCGGCCGCGAAGCGCGGACCGTTGTCTTCGGCGGAGCTCGAGGCATTCGCGCTCCGTGATGTCGCGGCGGGGAAGAGATGCTCCGAGCCGGCGCCCGGAACCGTGCGGGGAATCAACGAGCAGGGTGAACTGCTGGTGGAATCCGTCGAGGGATCGTCGGCGTACCGCAGCGGCTCGCTCGTACTGGAGAATGAGCGATGATCATCGCGTTCGACGTAGGAAACACGGAGACCACGATCGGCATCTTCGCGGGCGACATCATGCGCGCGAGCTTCCGCATCACCACCAGCTCGCCGCGCACGGTGGATGAGACCGGCGTGCTGTTGAGCTCTCTGCTCGATTCGGCCGGGATCCGGGTGAAGAGCATCGACGGCGCGGCCATCTGCTCGGTCGTCCCGCAGTTCACGGCGACTCTGGCCGAAGCCTGCCGCCGCGTCACGGGCAGCAACCCGTTTTCGATCGACGCCGCGGCGGATCTCCCGATCACGCTCGACGTAGACGAGCCCCTCACCGTCGGCGCCGACAGAATCGCGAACACGCTGGCCGCGCACTCGCTGCTGAAGCGCGATTGCATAGTCGTCGACCTTGGCACCGCGACCACGTACGACTGCATCACCGCGGCAGGCTCCTTTTTCGGCGGGATCATTCAGCCGGGCGTCACCAGCTCGGCGGAAACGCTTTTCCGCAAGACGTCCAAGCTTCCCGCGACTGCAATCGTCGCTCCGGCGAAAGCGGTAGGTACCCGGACCGAAGAGTGCATCCAGGCAGGCGTCGTGTTCGGGTCGGCGGAATCGATCGACGGGCTGGTTCGCCGGATCAAGGCCGAGTGGCCCGGCGGCGGTGAGCCGATCGTAGTGGCCACGGGCGGACTTTGCGAAGTCTTCGCCCGCCACTGCAAGGAGTTCGATCAGGTGGACCCATTCTTCACGTTGAAGGGCGTCAGAGTCGGGTTCGAGATTCTCAGCGCCGCTAGCCAGTAGAAACTTCCGGTTCGGCGTCCCGTACTGACCGGAATGCCCATCCGCCTCAGTACAGCTCTGATCGCCCTCGTGTGCGCAGCGATCACTGCTTCCTGCAGCGAACCGCAAAGGGACGCGAAACGCCTCCGCGCCGAATGTGACGCCGGGAACGCCGTATCTTGCGACAGCTTCGCAACCAAGCTGTACAAGGGAGAGTACGTCCTGCGGGACGATGCGCGCGCCGCCGGGCTGTTTGAGCGGGCGTGCGGCGACAAGGTCGGGCGAAGTTGCGCCTCGCTTGCTGACATGCGGCAGTCCGGTCCCAAGCCGGACTCTGCCGCAGCGTTGAGATTGTTCCGCCAGGCATGCGAGCTGAACGCGCCGGAGGGATGCGCGCGGCTCGGAATGCTGTACGGCGCGGGCGTGGGCACGGCCCGCGATCTCCCGCGCGCGGCGGCCCTATTTGCACAGTCATGCGAGGGCGGGCACCGGACGGGCTGCGCGTTGCTCGGCTCTCTACATGCTACCGGCGATGGAGTCGCCCAGGACTACGCCCGCGCTGCCACGCTATTTAGAAGATCATGTGACAGCACGGTGACACTCGGGTGCCTGGGCCTGGGCCGCCTCCACCTTGCGGGGACGGGCGCGCCGCAGAACGATTCGATCGCGGCGTCGCTCTTCAAGCGGGCATGCTACGATTCCAAGGAGCGTGAGGGCTGCTTCGACTTTGCGGCCGTGCACGAGGCTGGGCGCGGGGTGCCGCAGAATTTCCAGCGAGCGGCGGCCCTGTATCGCGAAGGATGCGAGGACCGGAACGGCGAGGCGTGCGCGAGGCTGGCGGCGCTCTACGCCAAGGGAGCCGGAGTACCCCGGGATTCCACCCATGCCGCGAAGCTGCGCGAAAATGCCTGTCGGTACGGCAACGCTCTATCCTGCGCCAAGCCCCGGGGTAAATGATGCTGCCCACCACGGGCCAGGCGCTGCTCTCCGTCGAGCACCTCACCAAGCGTTACAAGGGCGTCGTCGCACTCGATGACGTCACGTTCGCCATTACCGATGGTATCACCGGGATTCTCGGTGAGAACGGCGCAGGAAAGAGCACGGTCATCAAGATCCTGCTCGGCCTGCTGCAACCGACATCCGGGTCCGCGACGATTCTGGGCCAGAGCGCTACCGATAGCGTGGACGTTCGCGCGCGCGTGGGCTACATGCCCGAGCACGACTGCCTGCCGAGCGATGTGAGCGCGGCCGAGTTCCTGACGCACATGGGGGAGGTGAGCGGGCTGCCCCCCGACATGGCGCGCACCCGCTCCGCCGACACGCTGCGCCACGTGGGCTTGTTCGAAGAGCGGTACCGCTCCATCGGCGGATACTCGACCGGCATGAAGCAGCGCGTGAAGCTGTGCCAGGCCCTGGTGCACGATCCCGCGTTCGTCTTCCTCGACGAGCCGACGGCGGGACTCGACCCGGCCGGGCGCGAGGAGATGCTGACTCTCATAAGGAAGACGCACCGGGAGTTCGGGATCAGCGTGCTGTTCTCGTCCCACTTGATGGCAGACGTAGAGCGTACCTGCGACCGGATCATCGTGCTTCAGGGCGGCCATCTGGTGCACACCGGCGAGGTCGCGGACTACATCATGGAGACGACGACGGTCTTCATCGAGGTAGACACCAATCGCGAGGAGCTCGCGACTGCGCTCGAGAGCAGGGGGGTCGCGGTCACCGCCGAGCGTGGCGGGCTCACGGTGGAGGGGTCAGACGAGTCGGTGTACGACCAGGTGCGCGACGCGCTGGTCGAAGCGGAGGCTCCGCTGCGACGGATGGCGCCGCGCCGCCGCGAGCTTACCGAGTTGTTCGAAAGGGAGTCGAAATGACGGGCGGCACCGTCTTCGACATCGGCTACCAGAGCTACGCGGGTGTGCGCGAGGGCCGCGGTCGCGGCCGGAGGGCCGTGTTCAAGGACGGTGTGCGAATCGCTCTCGGCCTGGGCCGCGGCTCGCGCGCGAAGATTCTCCCATGGCTCTTCATCGCCCTGCTCGCGGGTATCGGTCTGATTTTCGCGCTCGTAGCGGGCGCCGCAGAGCGGCTCGCCGGGCCGGAAGCCGCGGCCGGGATGGACCTTCCTTCCCATTCTGACTACAACGGCATCGCGTCGATGATCATGTTCGTCTTCGCGGCGCTGGTGGGCCCGGAACTACTGTGCCGGGATCGTAAGGACGGAGTGATCAACCTCTACCTGGTGCGGCCGCTGACGGGAACCGATTACGTCGTTTCCCGATGGGCCGCGTTCCTCGTGATCATGACGGCGGCTGCCTGGCTCCCTCAGATCATCCTCTTTCTCGGGCTGTCCATGGGCGCGCCGCTGCCCATGGATTATCTGGCGAAGCACTGGCTCGACGTTCCGCGTTTTCTCGCGGCGGGCCTCGCGATGGCCCTGTACGCGGCGACGTTGGCGCTGCTCACGGCCTCGTTCACGTCGCGTCGCGCGTATGCCTCGGTGTTTCTCGTGGGAGTGTTCGTGATCACGGCCCCGTTCACGATCGGCGTTTCCTCCGAGATCGGCGGGACGGTGGGGCAGTGGATCTCGATGTTCAACCTGACGAACATCCCCGTTCACGTGAACGACGTGATCTTCGGTGATATCAGCGAAGTGACGAGCGAAGCGGAGGCACGGCACCTTCCGGAATGGGTCAGGGTGGGCTGGTTCTTCGCGTGGGTATTCGGGACGGGCGGATTGCTGTGGTGGCGGTACCGGAGGCTGGCGCCATGAGCGCTCCATCGAACGCCGTGATCCGGGTCGATGGCGTTTCTCGCTGGTTCGGGAGCGTAGTTGCGGTGAGCGACGTCACTTTCGACGTGATGCCCGGCATCACCGGCCTGCTCGGCCCGAATGGTGCCGGCAAGACGACATTGCTGCGCATGATGACCGGCCTCGCGTCGACCTCCACCGGGACGGTCACCATGTTCGGCGAGCCCGTCCGCGATAACCCGCCGCTGTACCGGCGTATCGGAGTCATGTCGGAGCACGAAACCGTTTACGGGTTCATGAAGGGGCGCGAGTTCGTCACGATGATGGCGCGTCTGCGCGGAGTGGCCAGTCTCGAGGATGCCGTTGACAGGGCGATCGGCCTCGTCGATCTCGCGGACGCGCAACACCGCTCAATGGAGACTTATTCGCGCGGCATGCGGCAGCGGATGCGCCTGGCTGCCACGCTCGTGCACGAGCCCGAGCTCCTCATTCTGGACGAGCCGTTGAACGGCGCCGATCCGCGGCAGCGAGTGCACTTCAAACGCCTCCTGCTGACGCTGGCGGAGAAGGGGATGACGATCGTGATCTCTTCTCACATCCTCGAGGAAGTCGAGCAGCTCGCGGACACGGTGCTCCTGATCGTGAACGGAAAGCTCGCGGCGTCGGGTGGGTTCCGCGCTATCCGCGCCGCGCTGAATCAGCGGCCCTACCATGTTCGCGTTGTCTGTGATTCACCGCGCAAGCTGGCCGCATCGATCGTCGCGCTGGAATCCGTGGACGCAGTCCGGATAGACCCCGACGGTGCCCTCGTCGTGCTCAGCAGGAACGTGGTCGACCTCCAGGTCGAGCTGCCGCGGCTCGCACAGGCGGGGTCGATCAGCCTGCGCAAGGTGGAGCCGCTGGACGATTCGCTCGAGAGCGTCTTCGGCTACCTGGTGGACAACTAGCATGAGATCAGTGTTCCTGCTGACGGTGCGCCAGCTGAGCGGGCGGTGGCGTCTCGCGATCATGGCGATCCTCGCGGCGCTGCCGGTGATCGGCACGCTCAACCTGCTGATGGACAACGACGCCGTGTCCGTCGGAGAGTTTGAATCGATCGTGTTGAGTGGCATGCTCTCGGGCTCGATCATACCCCTGGTGGTGCTGGCGATCGCCGCGGCTGCTTTCGGCAACGAGGTAGAAGACCGGACGCTGGCGAATCTCACCACGTCGCCGTTGCCACGGTGGCGGATCGCGCTTCCCAAGCTGCTCGCGACGCTCGCCATCGCCCTGCCTTTCATAGCGGTCAGCGCGTTCGTCACGGCTCACGCTGCGTTTCTCTCCGACACGCGGGCAACCCTTGCAGTCACCCTCGGCGCCGCCGCGGCCGTGGCGATGTACGCTGCCCTATTCGTGTGGCTCGGGCTCGTAAGCGCGCAGGCCATCGGCATCGGCCTGCTGTACATCGTGCTGTGGGAGGGGCTCTTTTCAAATTACGTAGAAGGCGTGCGCCTCCTGAGCATACGGGCTTACGCGATAGCGCTGATGCACGGCATGGATGAGCGTCGATTCGCTTCGGTCGATCACCTGAACGTCTGGGTCGCCGCGGGCATGGCGCTCTTGGTCATCGGAGGGTCGCTATTCCTGTCGGTCCGGCGTCTGCGCGCGATGGACGTGCCGTAAGGTTCGGTTCCTGGCTGACGTTGGCGGCGCGGTAGCGGGACAAGGCTCGCCCGGTCGCCGCGCTGTTGCCGTAACGCCTGAGTCCATGCCTTGCGGCCGTTGGAATCCGTGATGCGGACGCGGATGTATCCCTCGCTTCCGCGAACCACGTAGTCCGCGCGTGGACCGTGCACGGTCGCCAGCACCCGCCCGCCGGCGCCGATGAACTCGATCGTGTAGCGGCTGTCGTAAACGGGCGCCACCGC
>JACDCY010000083.1 GCA_013817305.1 Gemmatimonadaceae bacterium
CCCATGCGGCGGCGGCGGCTTCGTCCTCGGGTTTCGCCGCTTTCCATAGCGCGAAGTCCTGCGCGTTTTCCTTGGTGTAATCGTCCTGCGCGACCCGCGCGCCGGTGCGAATCTCGCGCGTGTCGAGCCGCGAAAGCTTGCCGTAGCCCTCGAACTTCCCGATCGCGAAATACACCGACCCGTCTTCCGCCTGGTATGCCAGTCCGCGCTGCACCAGCGACTCGACCAGCGCGATCATCTCCGGGATATGCTCGGTGGCCTTTGGGTAGACCTCGGCGTCTTCGATGCGCAGGAACCTGCGATCGGCGTGGAACATCTCGACAACCGGTTCCGTCACCGCGCCGATGGTCACGCCCTTCTCAGCGGCGCGCTTGATGATCTTGTCGTCGACGTCGGTGAGGTTCATCGCCTGCTGCAACTGATAGCCAGCCAGACGCAGCACCCGGCGCAGCAGATCCTCGAACAGAAACGTCCGGAAATTCCCGAGGTGTGCGGCGTTATACACAGTGGGCCCGCACGTATACAGCCGCGCCGTCCGCCCATCAGCGGGCGCGAACTCCTCGATCTTCCTCGTCATCGTGTTGTACAACCGCATCTTCGCCATTGCGCGTCAAGCTACGCGCGGGCAGCCTCGTCGGTCAACGCAGTTGTCAGTTTTTTGCTTGGTGCGCGGTCGTGACGAGCGACAGACCTCCCTCGCGCTACGCGAGCAAACTACGCTCGCTAAGACGCGCGCTATGGGAGGCCTCCCACTCTTCACTCCCCTAGCCGGCAAGCGAGAACTGACGAAGCGCTCGCAGGTGAGGTGCCGCCACCGCGAGCTTGACTACCAAGGCTTCGCGTCCGCCCTAGGAGCGGCCTCAACGATGCCCGGGCCCGCGGCGCCGACGGTTGCCACAGGCCGCGTCTTAGCGAGCGCAGTTTGCTCGCGTAGCGGCCGCCGGCAATCCTCGGTGCCGCGGGCCGCGCACCACTAAACGCTACGCCGGAACCGCGAAGATCGATGTCTTTTCGCGGAGCGCGACGATGTCGACGGGCGCGCCGACGGGGACGAGCACACCCCCCTCGGGGGCAGGCACGCGGAGCATGAGCGCCACGTCGCGCGTCGAGCGACGGAAGCCTTTGCCTTCGTAGATGCGGTTGATGAGGATGCGTCGGACGACGACCATCAGCGTCGCCAGCATCGGTACCGCGACCACCAGGCCCACGGGGCCGAGCAGCTTCGACACCACGAGCACGGACATGATCGTGAGCACCGGCGGCAGTTCCACCTTCCGCGACATCACCAGCGGCTGGACGATGTTGCCCTCGAACACGTGGATGGCCACGCCGAGTAGCACTACCCAGAGCGCCTTGGTCACGCCGCCAGGACCGCCGAGGACGAATATCGCGGGCAGCGCGGTCGATATCAGCGTGCCGAAGAACGGGATCACCGCCACCGCGCCCGTGAAGACTCCGAACGTGAGCCAGTAGGGGACCCCGAGCAGCCAGAGCCCGAAGGCCGTCATAACGCCAAGGACAAACATCGCGAACAGCTGGCCCGTGATGTAAGCGCGCAGGGTATCCGCGAGATCGCGCAGAACGTCGCGCACGAGCTCGCGGTGTATCGGAGGAAACAGCGCGATCAGCCACTCGCGATAGATGCCGGGATGGAGCGTCAGGTAGATCGCCATCACCGCAACTGAGAAAATGCTGATAAAGACATGGACCAGCGAAAACACCTTCGGCGCCAGATCCGCGAACCACCCCGACACTTGGGTATAAACGGCCTGGGTGGCGCGGTGCTCGCCCGGCTTCCAGAAATCCCGCGCTGCCGGAAAGCGCGCCATGAACCGGTCGATCCCGCTTTCCCACGTCTCGATGTACGTCGGCAGCACCTGCACCAGCTGCCGCGTCTGCTCCGTCACCGGCGGCACGAGCAGCCAGAACAATCCGACGATGGCGAGGATCGTGGACGACAGCGCGATCGTGAACGCCAGCACGCGCGGAAGATGCGCGCGCGTCACGAGAAAGTCGGTGACCGCGCCGAGGTACAACGACAGGATCACCGCGATGAACAGGAGCAGAAAGACGTCCGCGGCCACTCCCAACAGCCATAGCAGCAGGACTGTGAGAACGACCGCGGTCAGTATCGGAGCAAATCGTCCCTTCGACTGCGGCGATGGAGCCGCGACAGGAGCGGTCAAGGAGCCTTCTTCTCCCCCTGCGATATTCCCATTTGGGTCATCGCTCCGTCACCCTGTCCGGTTCCGAGCTGTTTGGACCCGGCCGGGGCGCTGCCCGACGACAGGCCCATCCTGCTCTTGAGCTCCATGAGCTGCAAGTCTGCGGTCTCCGAAGTCGCGCCGCTCTCGAGCCGCTTGAATTCCTTGGCGAGCTGGTCGCCCGAGAACTCTTCGTCGATCTCCACGGACGCGCGCACCTTGCGCTCGTTCTGGTCGATCTTCTCTTCCATCCTGGCGAACGCTTCGAACGCGGACTTCTCCGAGATGCGCGACATCGTGTCGGCGATGCGCTTGGTCGCCATCGCGCGTCGCTGCTTGGCGAGCAGGAGATTCTTCTTCCGGTTCGCTTCTTCGATGTTGTCGTTCAGCTCGCGCAGCGAGTTCTTGAGGCGCTCCGTCTCCTGCTTGTGCGCCTCCCACGTGATCTGCATCTGCTGCCCGCGCGAGACGTGCTCCGCGCGCCGCACGAGCGCCTGCTTGGCCAGGTCGTCGCGGTTCTCCTGCACCGCGAGCATCGCTCTCCGCTCCCAGTCCTCAGCCTGCTTGAGCTCCAGACGCGCCTGATCCTCGAGGCGCTTCTCGTCGGCGATGGCCGCCGCAACCTGCTGCTTGGCGCGCACGAGCTGCGTGCGCATGTCCGAGATGATCTGCGTCAGCATCTTCTCCGGCTCTTCGGCCTGAGAGATGAAGTCGTTGATCGTCGCGCGCCACAGTTGGACTATTCTATCGAAGATTCCCATGGGTCTCTCGGAGTATATATGCGCTACGGGTAAGAACTTAGCTGGGTTTCACCCGGGAAGCGAAACTACGCAGCTCGCAGCTCGCAGCTCGCAGCTCGCAGCTCGCAGCACGCAGCACGCAGCACGCAGCACGCAGCACGCAGCGCTGTTCACCCGCCCCTCTTGATCTGGTACAACCTCTCTTTTGCCAAACGGCGGCCGGTAGGAGTCGCAGCCAACCCTCCCCCTGCCGTCTCCCTGTACCGCACATCCATCTCCCGCCCGATCTCGCCCATCACGTCTATCACCTCGTCGACGGGGATGGCGAAAGTAACCCCAGCCAGCGCCATTTCAATACCGGCTAGCGCGATGGCCGCGCCCGTGGCGTTCCTGAAAACGCACGGCAGCTCGACCAGCCCGCCCAGCGGATCGCACACCAGGCCGAGCATGCCCTGCATCGTGAGCGCAATGGCGTGCCCCGCCTGCGACGGCGTGCCGCCGAGCAATTCCGTTGCGGATCCGGCCGCCATCGCGGCGCCCGCCCCGGTCTCGGCCTGGCAGCCGCCTTCGGCCCCGGACAGTGACGCGCGCTCAGCGATGACCGCGCCGATCAATCCTGCGGTCGCGAGCGAGTCCACCAGCTTGTCATCGGAGAAGTTGTGGCTCGCTGCCAGCCCGGTGAGTACTGCCGGCAATACTCCGGCGCCCCCGGCCGTCGGCGCTGCTACAATCACGCCCATCGCCGCGTTGACTTCCTGCACAGCCAACGCCCGGGCCAGCACGTCGCGGAACAGCGTCCCGGCCAAAGGGCCCGGCGGTCCCGCTCTGAGCTTCGCCGCGTCGCCTCCCACGAGCCCCGACGCGGAGTACAGATCTCCGACCATCCCCTGGTGGATCGCGCCGCGCATGACTGCGAGCGCGCGAGCGAGCACGGCTCGAATGTCCTCGACGCTGCGCCCCTGATCAGCGGACTCGGCATCCAGCGCCGCCTGCGACAGCGTGCGGCCCGTCGCCTCCGCGTCCTGAATTGCGTCTGCGAGCGATTTATACATCTGGGAAAGGCGCCGCTGGCTGTTGGCTGTTGGCTGTTGGCGGTTTTTGGTTGCTGGATTGTGGTTGGAGGGGCACGAGGTTGGCAGCGCGCAGCGCGCAGTACGCAGTGCGCAGCGTTTTTCCAACCCGCGACTCTGCACCCATCACGCGGCGACTTTGTCCAGCCGTCTCGCCCACCGCACCCATTCCAACGATCGAATCTCGTCCCGCACGCCTTCGCCCGGCGACTCGTCGCACTCGATCACGATGAACGCGTCGCCACCGCGCTGCTTCCGCGTAAGCCGAAGCGTCGCAATGTTGATCTTGTGGTCCGCCAGGATCCCCGTAATGCGGGCGATCGAGCCAGGAATGTCCTCGGCGATCATTACTATAGTATGGAAGCTCCCGGTGACCTCTACCGGGTAACCGTCGATCTCGGTCACGAGCACGCGTCCCGCGCCGAGCGACGCACCGGTCAGCGTGGCGTGCACGTCGCCATGGTCGAGCGTCATGCGCACGGTGTTTGGGTGGGCGTCGTCACCCAGCGCAGTCTTCTCGAACCTGTAGTCCAGCCCTTCCTTCTCCGCGATCTCGAGCGCGGTTCGGATCCGCTCGTCATCGGGCCTGAAGCCGAGCAGCCCGCCGGCGAGCGCTTTGTCCGTCCCGTGGCCCTCGCCGGTTCGCGCGAACGAGCCGTGAAGCTCCAGCACGGCCTTCTCCGGAGTACCGCTCACGAGGCCGCGACCGAGCAGTCCGAGGCGGCATGCACCCGCGGTGTGCGAGGAGGAGGGTCCGACCATTACCGGGCCGATGATGTCGAGAAGCGAAACCATGATTTAAAGGTTGCGGTGGGCCGAGCCAAGCGGAACCCCTTTAACAACTGCGATGGCACCCTTCGCCCCTCCGTCGGGGGCATCCGGCGGAGCGTTCGGGGGGAGGCGGGGTATGAACAGCATCTGGAATCCTTGCGGCGTCCTTCGTCGCGCAGCGGAGTATACCCATGCAACGTCGACGTTTCCTGAGCGTGATCGCACCCCTCGCGGTCGTGCCCACAGCTGCTTTCAGCATGTTCGATGCAGGCGAGATCCTCGCGACGGGAACAGATCCGGTTCCTGGCTCGGATCAGATCCGCAAGCTCAACAAGCCGCACCGTGAATGGCGCAGGGTTCTGACCGAGCAGCAGTACAAGGTGCTGTTCGAGGAGCACACCGAACGGCCCGGGAGCAGCCCGCTCGACCGGGAGAAGCGCCCCGGCACGTTCATCTGCGCCGCATGCTACCTGCCCCTCTTCCTGGCCGCCAACAAGTATGACAGCCGCACGGGGTGGCCGAGCTTTCACACCCCGATCGCTGGACGGCTCGGCACCAAGCGCGACTTTCAGCTCGTCTTCCCGCGCACCGAGTATCACTGCGCGCGGTGCGGCGGACACCAGGGCCACATCTTCGACGACGGCCCCGCGCCAACCGGCAAGCGATACTGCAACAACGGCGTCGCGTTGCGGTTCATCCCCAGAGGCGAGACCCTGCCAGCGCTGAGGAGTTGACGGTCCGATTTACGCTGAGCGCCGGTGTCTTCGCGCTCGGCGCCCTGACATCGGCGTGCTCCTCGCGGCGTGCGGCCGAGACGCTTCTGCTCGGCGATCACTTCGTGCTTGCGAAGGGGATTGCCTACGGTGGGAACGAGCACAATCGGCTGGACGTGTACCGCCCACGCGATGACCGGCGGCGCTCTCCTGTCGTCGTGTTCCTGTACGGCGGACGTTGGCAGAGCGGATCGAAGGAGGAGTACAGACTGGTCGGCAATGCGCTCACCCGGCGCGGAATCGTCGTCATCGTGCCGGATTACCGCATGTACCCCGGCGCGCTATTCCCGGCCTGGGTCGACGACGCAGCCCAGGCTGTGCGTTGGAGCGTGGACAATGCTCACAGATTCAACGGAGACACCGCGCGCATTTTCGTTGTCGGCCACTCCGCGGGCGCGCATACCGCAGCACTCCTGGCGCTCGACGAGAAATATCTCAGATCGGCCGGGGTGGCGGCGCACGTGCTGCGCGGCGTTGTGAGCATGGCAGGTCCGGTCGACACCAATTGGACCGACCCCGACGTGCAGGCATTGATGGGACCGCGCGAGGGATGGCCGATGACGTACCCGGCTAGTCACATAGACGGCACCGAGCAGCCGATACTGTTTCTGCACGGGGCAAGCGACGAGACCGTCGCTCAGATCAATTCTTCGCGACTCGCAGCGCGCATCCGCGAGCGTGGTGGCTGCGCGCGCTCGGTCTCATACGCCGGCGTCGGGCACGTCGAGCTCGTAGTGGCGCTCGCGTTGCCATGGCTCCGTCGCGCGCCAGTCATGGACGACATAGAGTCGTTTATTCATGATCCGAAGCGTGCGGGCGGCTGCGAATAGTTCGGGAGCTAGCGATACCGATCCTTTAGAACCCCAACATGGTGCGCGACGTGGCCCGCACAGATGTAAGCGAGCGCGCGAACGGTAAACGGGATTCCGCTGGCCACGCCGCGTCGCATCCAGGCGTCATCCGGAAGGTCCCGGAACAGAGTCAATGACGCCGCCCGAACCGCCTGAAACTCCTCGATGTGGCTGGCCCACGAGCGCGCATCCGCGCCCGCCATCGGTACCGCGGCGTCCTGGTCAAAGCTCGGCAACGAACTGTCCAGGCCGCGCGCGAACCAGAATGCGCGAAACGCGAACAGCCGCTCGGTGTCGTTGACGTGACACATGACCTCGCGCGCGCTCCACTTGCCGGGCGCATACCGATGCAGTGATTGCGCTTCAGAGAAGTCGTCGACGAGCGCGAGTGTGTCGTCGAGTTGGGCCTCGAGGACCGCCAGGACGTCCTTATCGACGACCCTGTCGATGTAGGTGAAGTAATAATCCGCCGCTTCCGTTCGGTCCGGAGCGCTCAGCCTTGGGATAACTCTTCCGCCCGCGGAAGCGACAGCGTGAAGCGCGACCCCTTCCCTACTTCGCTTTCCACTGTGAGATCGCCGCGCATCGCCCGCGCAAGATCGCGGCTTATCGCCAGCCCGAGCCCAACTCCGCCCTCCCGGGTTGCGAGCCCCTGGTTCAACTGGACGAATGGCTCGAAGATGGTCTCGAGCTTGTCGGCTGCGACGCCCAAGCCCGTATCGCTCACCCGCAGCGTGACGATATCACCCGAAGCTGCGCAATCTCCGTGAATGCGCCCGCCCGCGGGTGTAAACTTGATGGCGTTGGACAGAAGATTCACCAGAATCTGAGTCACGCGCCCTGGTACCCCCCGGGCGACGATACTCGAATCCCCGCTTATCCCGCCGAAGGCAAGGCCCTTTTGCGCAAAGAGCGGCTCGATCAGCTCGGCGGCGCGCTGCATTGCTTCGCAGGCTACGACGTCGGTGATCTCGTACGAAGCATGGTTGCCACCGGAGCGCGCGAAGTCGAGGATTTCCGTGATCAGCATCGAGAGGTGCTGCTGGTTTTTTCTCACGCGCGCGAAATCCGCGCGCTGTTCCTCGGTCACCGGCCCGCGCAGTCCCATGTCGACCAGATCGATGTAACCGCCTATCGCGTTGAGCGGCGTGCGCA
>JACDCY010000084.1 GCA_013817305.1 Gemmatimonadaceae bacterium
CAGGATCATGTTCCTGTTCAGCACCGGCTGGCTGCTGTTCTTCATGCTCAGCGGAGCGCTCCGCTCGGCCGGCGACGGGCGCACCCCGATGATTCTCGGGATCGCGATGACCGCCCTGAACATCGGCCTGAACGTCGTCCTGATTCGCGGGCTCGGCCCGATCCCCGCGTTCGGCACCGCGGGCGCAGCGATGGGGACGGTGATCGCCTCTGGACTGGTGTCAGGCTACGCGCTGGTGAGGCTTGTGAAAGGCGGGTGGGTCGTATCGTTTCCGAAGCGCGGCTCGTACGGACCGGACTGGAACATCATCCGGTCACTTTTCCGCTTCGGCCTGCCGACGGGAATCCAGGGAATCGCGATGAACGTCGGCGGGCTGTTCATGCTGTCGTTCATCGGCTCGCTGGCGCAGAGCGCGGCCGCGCAGGCCGCGTTCGCGGTGTCCTACTCGCAGCTGTTCTCGTTGATCACATGGACGTCCGTGGGACTGATGGGCGCGGCGGCGGCGGTCGCTGGACAGAACCTCGGCGCCGGGCACCCCGACCGGGCCGACGAGGCAGTACACATTGCCGCGCGCATTGGTGCGGCCGGCGCCGCGTTCATCGGAATCTTTTTTCTGTTCTTTCCGCGCCAGCTGCTCGCCGTGTTCGGCATGAACGAGCCGGTAGTCGTGGAGCTCGGCGTCCAGCTGCTGCGCGTGCTCAGTCTCTCGGGGATTTTTATCGCGATCGCGCTAACCTACACGGGCGGGTTGCAGGGGACGGGCGACACCAAGAGTCCGCTGTACATCTCGGTCGTGTCGCAGGTGCTGGTGCCGCTCGGGATCTGCTTCATCATCGAGCGGTTTGGAACGCTAGAGCCGCTGCACATATGGATCGCGATACTGGTAGGCCACGCGACCAGGTGCGCGTTGAGCGTGATGCGGTTCAATCAGGGCAAGTGGAGACACATCGCGGTTGATATTCGATGACCGCGCTGAAGCTCAAAAACGGGGGTGGGTAACTGGTCGTAGGTGATGGTTCTGGTCAGGAACGGGTCGACGGTGGAGGGTTCCAGGTTGGTTGGTTGAAGCGGAATCGCGACCGAAAACCGTTCACTGTTCACGGTTCACCGTTAACCAGTCGTTGACCAGAACCATCACCTACGACCAGTTACCCATCCCTGTGGTTCAGCTAACCGTTGACCAGCTCCTTGTGCCCCATCCCCAAACACATTATTATTTATCCAGGCGACACGCGTAACCGAAAAAAAAGGAACGCGGACATTATCGAGACTAGGGCCTGCCGGGTTTCTCACGCAGTCCCTTTTTTCATTCCGCTAGTCGTTCGAAGCTGACGCAAGTCGGCAGATGAGTCGGCGGAGCCCACCGTGAGGGTCAGGATCACGACACGTTGTAGTCGGCACGTACGGCATACCGGACTCCGACAGCAACAAAACATTACAGGAGTTATCGCATGCGTACGACCGGCACAGTGAAGTGGTTCAACGACGACAAGGGCTTTGGTTTCATCACGCCCGAAGACGGTTCCAAGGACTGCTTCGTTCATCACTCGGCCATTCAGGGCAACGGCTTCAAGTCGTTGGCTGAAGGCGAGCGCGTAGAGTTCGACGTGGTTCAGGGCCAGAAAGGCCCCGCCGCCGAGAACGTCGCGAAGCTCGGCCGCTAAAGCCAAGCTGACTCGCTGGCCGGCTTAACCGCCGTCCTGCCGAGGGTTGAAGGGAAGGCCGGCTCGAGAAATCGAGCCGGCCTTTTTGCGTCCGGTACCCCTGGCTTGACATATCAACCAAAGTTGATATATCATTGGCCCATGACAACTGAGATGGCAACCGACCCGACCCAGGCAGCGCGGTGGTTCCACGCCCTGTCCGACGCCACCAGGCTGGGGATCGTCATGCGCCTGACGGGTGGCGAGCGGTGCGTGTGCGAGCTGACGGACGCTCTGGACGCAGCGCAGTCCCGCCTGTCGTTCCATCTGAAAGTTCTGAAGGAGGCCGGGCTCATTACAGATCGCCGGGATGGACGCTGGGTCCATTACTCGCTCAACCGGGAGGCGATCGAGGGCGCCGGGCAATTTCTGGCTTCCATCAAGCCCCGGCGCCGGCTGAAAGTGGAGTGCTGCGGATGAAGCAGTTATCAGGGATCAGGTGCCGGTTGCCGAAGGGTCTGTAGTCATTGTTACCAGAACACCATATTGGAGGACCAAATGAGTACCGCTACTACCGCGCAGGACGTCAAGCGCGAAGTCCAGGACAAGTACGGCCGCGTCGCGCAGGCCGTCACTGACGGCACGATGAGCGACGACGCCGGCTGCTGTTCCAGCGCGTCCTGCGGGTCGGCGACCGACTCGTACGACCCGATCACGTCCAATCTGTACGACGAGGGCGAGAAGGCGGGCGTGCCCGCCGAGGCGCTGCTGGCATCGCTCGGCTGCGGCAACCCGACAGCGCTCGCCCGGCTCAACGCCGGCGAGACCGTGCTCGACCTCGGGTCCGGCGGCGGCATCGACGTGCTGCTGTCGGCGAAGCGCGTGGGGCCATCAGGGAAAGTGTACGGGCTCGACATGACCGACGAGATGCTCGCGCTGGCGAACGAGAACAAGCGCAAAGCGGGCGCAGAGAACGTCGAGTTCCTGAAGGGGGAGATCGAGAGCATCCCTCTACCCGATTCGTCAGTCGATGTGATCATCTCCAACTGCGTCATTAATCTCTCCGCAGACAAAGGGCGCGTGTTGCGCGAAGCATTCCGGGTTCTGAGGCCGGGCGGACGGTTCGCGGTATCGGACGTAGTCGTGCGCGGTCCGGTGCCCGCCGAGGTCAAGCGAAGCATGGAGCTGTGGATCGGTTGCGTTGCGGGCGCGCTCGAGGAGAGCGAGTATGTCTCGCTGCTGGGTGACGCAGGCTTCGTGCAGATCGACATCGAGCCGACGCGCATCTACAAGGCGGAGGACGCGGCCGCGTTTCTGGCGAACGCCGTGCAGGACGTCGCCGTTGTCGCGCGCGAGATCGACGGGAAGTTTCTCAGCGCGTTCGTGCGCGCGGTGAAGCCGCTCGCCAGCTGACCTTTTATCGACGTGTAGCGCACCCAGATCGATGTAAAGGGAAAAGCCGGCCAAGTGCGCAGGTTCTGGTGGCCTGGTTGGTCAAGCCCGGCGACCGTCACTTAATGGGAAGAGCGAATCGTTGGGCAGGTCACTTTCCTCAGCGCAGATGTAAAAGCCGCCGAGGTGAGCAATTCGGCCGTCGCCGCTGATCGCCATAGTCTCCAGCTTCATCGCGCGAATTAGGGGGGACGCGGTCGCCCACGTGGCAATATCCCGATGCGATTCACACTCGTACAAATGATCGAGGTGCTCGCGATCCGACCATCCTACATGCATGCCGAATACGAGCGCATCTAGTCGTTGCCAATACTCGAAAAACAGAAGGCCGCTCGCACGGTCGACGTCCCGCTTCAAGCGTATCCATTTCCTTAGCAGCGTTAGCACGGCGAACGGATGCCGCCACGGCTGGCACACTCGTAGCCATCCGCGGACCATGACGGGCCCAGTCCATTCCTCGCCCGCGCGGTCGGGCGGAATCCGCACCATGCGCTTGCTGGCAATCATGCCGAACGTTCTTCCGCCAGGAGGCGTTCATGCCGGCGAATCATCACAACGAGGCGAACCCAATCCGCGACGACCATGGCCAGAACCAACCACCCCAGGGCCGGCCACGGCCAGGCCGAAACCGCGAGAAGAATGATGGTTGCGAGCGCGGCCGCCCCAGCCCCTGCGACGTGATCACGCTTCAGTGAACGCTGCAGCGCATCGGATCCGATCCTCCACTGTCCAGTAAGGGTGTTGAATACTTCCGTGACGAAGCCGATGGCCGCAAGCGCCGCCAACGCGAGCACCCAACGTCGTGCGTCCGTCGCGAGCAGCGCAATGAACGGGAGCAGCGACCAGGCCGACAGGATCAGCACCAGCCGGAACCACTGTAAGGGCCAGGGCAGAAGCAGAATCACCCACCAGTAGCGCACCGCGCATGCGAGAGCGGCGGCCAGTGTCAACGCCAAGCGGGCGGCAGGCGCAGCCTCGGCCGTACTCTGAGCGACAAGAACCAGCACCGTCGAGAAGAACCCGACTATGACGACCGCAAGCTGCCCGTGCTTGTTCACAGTCTCATCCATTGCGGCGCTTCCACTTTCGCGCCTGGAGGCGCGCGAGACCTTGCAGCGTCGCCGCACGCCGCGCGACGCGGGTCGCGATCGGCAAGGCTGGGTCCTTCAAATCCAATATGTACGAGCGTTTGACCGGCCGACGAGCAAGCAGTTCAAGCACGAGCGGGACGGTGAGCGCACCGAACAAGTCGGCGGCGCAACCAAGTTGGCTGACCGACGAGCCCGGCTCGTCTTGCAGGTGTTCGATCTCGGCCAGCATGTCATACGGGATGGCCCATATGGGGATTAGCCGCGCGAGGGCGTCGGTTGGCGTCTTCGCGCTTCGAATGCGAGCGATCTCGCCGCCGAGTGGCTGTTGCGAGCGACGATAATCGAAGATGCGGACGAACTGGCGATAGGCGAGGTCATAGGCCGAGATCACTGGACGACGCGCGACCGAAGCCGCTTCGTGCAGGGCGCATTTCGCCGAGAGACCGGTAAGCGTCGTCACGTCAACGGCATCGATAACCAGATCGGCCCGCAGGCACATCGAGAGCGCGTTTTCTGCCGAGATTCCTTCTTCGTGGACCTCGATTTCGAGATACGGATTGACTGCCGTCGCTTGTTTCGCGAGCCAGGCAGCCTTGTTGACGCCCACGGCTTCGAGCGTGGCGCGCTGGCGGTTGAGGTTGCTGAGCTCGTACCGCCCCGGCTCGACAAGGATGAAGCGCATGCCCCCTGCCCGAACGAGTGGCTCGATCGTGGCGCCGCCCGTCGAGCCACAGCCCACGATGAGAAATGTCGCCTCCGACAGATTGCGTTGATCTTCCGCCGCAATCAGTCCTCGATTTCTCAATCGCACTTCGGCGAGAAAGTTCTCGCGGTCGACCGGGATCGTCACGGGCGCTATTCCTCGAGACGAGTGGCAAGCGTTTCAAGACCCGGCGTACCAATTATCGCCTGAGCGTCCTTGAAGATGTGCCTGAACTTGAACTGTCCGCGAGCGGCGAAGCCGGTGTGAATGTATCGGTCGAAGCTCCCCTCTGCTAATACCAGGATGCGCGGACGTTCGAGCACCGCATCCCCACGCCGTAACGCCGCATATGATGGATTGATCTCCGCGAGTGCAGCGTCAACGAGCGTGCTCGCCCGAGATTCGTGCACGAGAGCCGGGGATTCGATGATCCACAGATGTCGTCGTGGATGCCCCGGATCGGGCATGACGATGAAGTGGTCACGGTGAATACTTACGTGGGCAGCAACCCGGTCGATGACCGCATGCGCCTGCTTCAGCGAGAGTTTTTCTGTCGCGAGATTGATTTCCTCCTCGGAGCGGCCCGTCACGCGAATGCGGAGCGGCTGAGTCTCGGTCACCTCGATCAGGTCGCCGATTCGATACTGGTAAAGCCCGGCTAGCGTGGTAACGAAAACTTCATATCGGCGTCCGCCGACCACCTCCCACGCGGCGACCAAGCGCGCGCGGGGTTTGTCGGCGTCGCGGAAGGCGAAGACATTCATGTCGACCATCAGGTGAAGCTCGCCGGGGAATCGCGGATCCAGCTCCGCTCCAAACGAGCCTTCTGTCGCCGTATACAGCCCGCGAATGATGAGGGATCTCCCGAGTGTACGCTCAAGCTGATCTCGATACGGATCAACTGACGTTCCGCTGTAGTAGATTCTTCCCAACATCGGCCAGACGTTACCAAGCGGTTTGCCATGCGCCTGCGCCGACGCCTCGTCGAGAAATCGGCAGAGATAAGCGGGCACGCCGAGCATTGTGCCGACGCGTTGCGGCAATGCTTCGGCAACGCTTTGACAGATGCGATCGCTCCAATCATCGATGGCGGCGACGCGTGGCGTCGGAAGGACGAAGCCTTTGCGTTGCTTCTGCGCGATGCCATACATCAATCCGGAAATGAAACCGACCGGGATTCCGCGGTCGATGCGGACCTTGGTCGACGCGGTCACGGCCAGCCATTTCGTGAAGTGGGGGATGTAGCGCTCTCCTTCGAGGAGCTGAAAGAGAAGCAGGCGCTCGGTGAAGCGCCGGATCGCGCCGAGCGACCCGACGGTGTGCGGGATCAGCTTCGGACGACCGATCGTTCCCGACGTCTCGCCGAATGCGACGACAGGGTCGGGCCCGAAGGTGGTGCGATCTCCATCGAAGGTTCGCTCGACCAGCGGCTGGTAAAACGAATAATCCTGCGGTGGGAGGCCAAGGAATTCCTCGAACGACTCATTACCACTCAGGCCGAGGGCGTTTGCCGCGGGACTTCCTCGGGACGAAGCGAGGATCAGTTTAAGTAGCGCCCGTTGCGCCTTTTCAGGATTCGAAAGCACCTTGCGGTGCCTTGAGGCCATGATCGTAGTGAACGGTTCCAGTGACATGTGTGCTTAACAATACTTGGCCATTCACTGCCTGGCCCCCGGGGCTCGCCCTGGGGCTCCTTGGATGCGCTGATCCTTCTTCGAATCTGGAACGGCTGGCGCTGGTCGCGACCGGCGCCGCTGCCCCAGTTAGCGGAGCGGTTCCACGAATCCGCCGGGCTCAACTGCCACTAGCTCCGCGTCGCCATATTTCGAGAACCATGCCGGCCGAAATCGCCACCAGGGACGTCGGGCGCGAAGCGCGGGAGAAATACGGCTGCGCCGGGAGCGACGAACGATGCGCTACACGCTGATATCCGACATTCACGCCAATCTGCCGGCGTTGGAAGCCGTGCTCCGTCACATCGATGGGGCACGGCCTGTCACAGCCATTTACCACATCGGCGACCTCGTGGGCTACGCGCCGTGGCCTGACGAGACCGTCGCGCTGCTGCGAGAGCGGGGCATCGAGGGCGTTGCCGGGAACTACGACTCCACCGTCGCGACCGATTACAAGCACTGCGGCTGCAAGTACGAGGACGCCGTTCAGGAGCGGTTGTCGCACATCTCGTTCGGGTGGACCAAGGCGAACGTTTCCGCGGAGACCAAACGGTATCTCGCCGGACTCCCTTTTCGTATCGATGTCCGCCCGTCAGGCGGGCACGCGGCGGGCGCGGTACTGACTCTCGTGCATGGCACGCCTGTGCTCAACACCGCGTACTGGACGGAGGACCGTCCCGACGAATTCTGCCGCAAGATGGCCGCGATCGCGGGGCTCAAGGCGGGCGACGTGATCGCGTTCGGCCACACGCACAAGCCGTGGCGGCGGGAGGTGGACGGGATCCATTTCGTGAACACCGGTAGTGTCGGGCGCCCCAAGGACGGGGACCCCCGCGCGTGCTATGTGATCGTGGATTTCAACGGAGCGGTACCGGCGATCGATTTTGTACGGGTGGATTACGACGTGGAGCGCGCGGCTGCAGGGATAGCGGACGCCGGCCTCCCTGAGGAATTCGCGACATTGTT
>JACDCY010000085.1 GCA_013817305.1 Gemmatimonadaceae bacterium
TCGCCGGTTGGCAAACGCGCATCGAGCACGGCGACGGCCTCCGCGAGCGCGAGGACAAAGCATACCGCCGGCTTCGCAGCGTACTCCGGAACCCGCTTTCGATCCGGCTTTTTCGCACGCTGCATCCGGACGTAGCCACCCGCATCGCGACGAAGACGTCGCACACCAGTCGCGATCATCGCGCCCGGGATGAAGGCACCGGATTGCGGGCCGTCGCCCACTCGGCGCTCTCGGCGGATTCCGGACTCGATCTGCTGGTGTACGCGCATTCCCACGTCGCGATGCTTGAGCGAGCCGGCAAAGGAGTGTTCGCCAACGCGGGATCGTGGCTCGACGCGCCTACATATCTGCTGCTGTCCGAGGGGTCCATCGAGCTGCATGAATGGAACGGCGCGCTGAACTCCGCGGCGCTGGCCAGCCTGTCTCGCGCGAGCGGGTAAGTCAGACGCCGAGTGTGACGAGCTCCACGCGCTCCAGCGGCGCGCCGAGGAATCGCTGACCTACAGCGAGGAACTGCTCGGGATCGTCTGAGGCGACGAAGCGATAACGGGCGTCGCTGCCCGTGGCTTGGAGTCCTTGCTCGCGCAGCACCCGGCCCGTCTCCGCAGCCGTCTCCTGCGCGCTGTCTATCAACCTCACGTCCCGGCCTATGGTCTCGCCGATGACGGTTTTGAGCAGCGGATAATGGGTGCAGCCCAGAACGAGCGTGTCGATCTTTCCGTGGGTGAACGGCTCGAGGTATCCGCGGGCGACGATTCGAGTCGGCTCGCTGTCGAGCCATCCCTCCTCTACCAACGGAACGAATAGAGGACAGGCGGCGGCCGTGACCGTCGCGCCGGGCTCAAGCGCGGTTATCGCCTTGTCGTAGGCGCGCGAACGGATCGTGCCGCGCGTTCCGATCACGCCGATTCTGCCGTCGCGACTTGCCGCGACCGCCGCTCGCGCCCCTGGCTCTATGACGCCGATCACGGGCACGTCCTGCTCAGCGCGGAGAGTCGGCAAGGCATGCGCGGTCGCGGTGTTGCACGCTACGACGATCGCTTTCACACCCTGTTTCCTCAGGAATGTCGCGATGTCCTGACTGTAGCGGATGATGGTTTCCTCCCCTTTCGGCCCGTACGGAACGCGCGCCGTGTCGCCGAAGTAGACGATGCTCTCGTTGGGCAGCTGTCGTATGAGCTCGCGAACTACGGTGAGTCCCCCCAGCCCGGAGTCGAAGACCCCGATGGGCGCGTTACTGCCCGTCACCAGGCGATCGATCCCGTGATTCTCGCCTCGAGTCTCAGCGGCGGCACGCCACTGTCGCTCCCTGCCGTCTGCCCGCTGGAGGGCCGGGCTTTGACGCTGACCCTGGCGGGAAAGTCCCACAGGTTCGCGGTGACGTACGCGTCGGCGGCGGACAGTAGGTGGTTGAAGAGGATGAGCGCGACCCAGTCTTCAACGTGTGTCCGGCGCGCGTTGATGCGGTCCGGAGTGAAGCGGCTCGGCTGAAACCTGGTCGGCGTGCTGTCGCCCGTGACAGAATCCACCGCGAACTCGATCGCCGTGCTGTCGCCTGCTCCGCGCTTGGCTTCGCGCAGATCCCTGAGCGATTTGATCGTCATTCCAATCCCCAGCGCCTCGACCGCGATGTAGAAGCGCGAAGCGTTCTTTTTCCCGAGCGTGATCTGCCCGCGGCCTGGAAGAAGCAGCGACTGCAGGAAGGCTCCGCCGGGGGAGATGCGCGGGCCTGCTGGCGCCGCGAGCTGCGCGCCGGAATCAGGTCGGAGGGTGTCGATGCGAATGGGCTGCGGACTGCGAAGAGTATCCGGGCGCTGCGCGGGTGATGAGGTGGAGAGCCCAGCCAGGAGGAGCAACACGTACACCGCCGCGCTGGCGGGAGAGTGTGGGAATCGAACCCACCCGGCCCGACTGAGTCGGGTCACACCAGTTTTGAAGACTGGGGAAGCCACCAGGCCCCATCCACCCCCGCGGCTATTGCAGCACGATCGCAAATTCGGTTCGCTCCGTGACGGTACCTATCGCGACTGCGCCCGCGACCTTCGAAAGATAGGCAGCGGCGCGGTCCGGACCCACGGCAACGAGTAACCCGCCGGAGGTCTGAGGGTCCACGAGCAGGGCGCGCTGCGCGTCGGTGGCATCTCCCCAGTCCACGAGCGCATTCACGTACTCGAGGTTCCTGTCGGCGCCAGCCGTCCGAAAGCCGCCTTCCCACGCGGCCACCACGCCCGTGAAAGCGGGCACAGCGGCGGCGTCGATCCGCAGCGTGACGGAGCTACCACGCGCGACGTGCGACGCGTGGCCCAGCAGGCCGAATCCCGTGACGTCGGTGGCGCAACGCGATCCAACGGCGAGCGCGGCCCTGCTCGCGCCGCCGTTGAGGGCGGTCATCGACGCCAGGACCTCCGCCTGCGCGCCGGCGTCGAGCGAGCCGTGCTTGATCGCGGTCGCGAGAATTCCGCTGCCCAGCGGCTTGGTGAGAATCAGCTTGTCGCCGGCTCTCGCCCCCGCGTTCGTCAGGAGAAACTTCGGATGGGCCTTCCCCGTCACCGCCAGGCCGTACTTAAGCTCGTCGTCCAGCACCGTGTGACCGCCAATGATGTGCGCGCCGGCCTCGTGCACCTTGTCCAGACCGCCGCGAAGCACGTCGGTCAACACGCTGAGCGGGAGCTTGTCCTTCGGGAAAGCGACGATGTTGAGTGCGGTCAGTGGCTGCCCGCCCATCGCGTACACGTCCGACATGGCGTTGGCGGCGGCTATCTGCCCGAACGTGTACGGGTCGTCCACGATCGGCGCAAAGAAATCCACAGTCTGCACGAGCGCGAGCTCGTCGGTGAGCAGGAACACGCCGGCGTCATCGAACGTCTCTCTTCCAACGAGGATTCTTTCATCGCTCGCGCCCGGAATCGGAGCGAGTACTTCAGCTAGGTCCCCTGGACCCATCTTGGAAGCTCAGCCTGCGCACCGCGCAAATGCGGTCAGGCGGAACAGCTCTTCCCGCGTGTTGGCGGTTCCAACGTCGGTCATGGTGCCGTCCCGACCGCTGTAGCTAGAGCTTCGCTACGACGTCGATCTCCACCAGGACGCCTCGCGGGAGCGCGGCCGCCTGAACCGTGGAGCGCGCCGGTCGCGCGTCGCCAAGCCATTTGCCGTACACCTCGTTCATCGCGGGGAAATCTGCCATGTCGTGCAGATACACCGTCGTCTTGACGACGCTGCTCCAATCCGTGCCCGCTTCCTTCAGCACCGCCGTGAGGTTGGCCATCACGCGCTCCGCCTGCTCCTGCACCCCGCCATCGACGACCTGGCCGCTATGGGGATCGAGAGCGATCTGGCCAGCCGTGAAGAGAAAGCCGCCCGCGCTCACGGCCTGAGAATAGGGTCCGATCGCGGCTGGGGCGTCGCTCGTCTGAATGATTTTGAGGGACATAGCTGTGGGTCGTTGGCTTGAGGAGAGAGTACGCCAAAGCTAGCTCCCGCCGTTTAAATCGAACAGCCGGCGCGCGTTGGCGGTCACTGCATCGCCCATTTGGCCAACGGCCACGCCCCGCGCCTCGGCGACCTTCGCGAGCGTCAGGCTGACAAAGGCGGGCTCGTTGCGTTTACCGCGGTGCGGGACAGGCGCGAGATACGGGGAATCGGACTCGATTAGAATGCGATCGAGAGGAACGGCGCGGATGAGATCGTTGCCGCTCCACTTTTTGAACGTCACGATGCCGCTGAAGGACACGTACCAGCCGGCGCCAAGGGCAGCCTCGGCGAGCGGTGCCGGCCCCGTGAAACAGTGCAGAACACCCCGCACGCCGGCCTCCCCTGCTTCGCGAACCATACTCTCCATGTCGCTTTCTGCGTCGCGCGTATGCACGACCACTGGCCGGCCTAGTTCGGCGGCCAGCGCGAGCTGTGCGGCGAACGCGGCGCGCTGCGACTCGCGCGGAGAATTGTCGTAGTGGTAGTCCAGTCCGCATTCGCCAACGGCGACCGCTCCGGCGACGAGTAGCTCGCGGAGCAGTGCCGTGTCGCGCGCAGCCTCGAACGAAGCCCCCTCGTGCGGATGGAGTCCCGCGGTAGACCAGATGAAGCCTGGGTGGCGCCGGGCAAGCTCGAGAGCCGCTCGCGAGTCCGCGGGCGACGTGCCTATCGCCACGATCCCGGCGCAGCCGGTCTGCCTGGCCCGCTCTATCGCGGCGTCGCGGTCGGCATCGAACGCCGAGTCGACGAGATGGGCGTGACTGTCGATGTACGAAGCCACGTCAGGCCCCGACTGCTACTGCACCTGCTTGCAGTCTCGCAGGAGCTCGGCAGCGCGCCTGGAGTCGCTGATCGTCTCGTAGAAATCCTCGAAGTACTCGAGCGTTCGGCGGGCGACATCCGGGTTCATGCGACGGCCGAGGTCGTCGGAGTACAGCGCGTATATCGCCGGCTTCTTCTCGTTGAACAGCGCGATCGCGCGCGTGAATTCTTCCGGCGGCACACAATAGCCGCGGAACAGCCGCTGCCTGACCGACTGGATCGGCAGCCGGTAATCCGGCTTGGCGTAGCTGGCGTTCACCGCTCCCGACCAGTCGAAGTCGTACGCAACGGCGCGAACCGCGCCATCCTGCTGGGTGACAAGCTGGATGTTGTGCAGCCCCGCGACCGACCAATCGGTGCCGCCGATCATGTATTGGAACAGCCCGACCAGCGCGTCGGTGAACGGATCGAGGTCGCCGGACTTCGCTCCCTTGAGCTCCGCCTGCCGAGCGCCGTTGCGCGCCGCCATGTCGTCGTCATCCTCGAGGATGAAGCCAAACCGCGTCGCGGTCTGGCGCCCGGAGGCGCTGTCCACATACGTCACGCGGGCGAGGCGTGCCCGATGGCTGAACGGCGTCAGCAGGTTGTAAACCCGGTACAGCTGGAACTCCTGCAGCACGTACTGCTCGTACCCATCGGCGTTGCGGCAGTGCACGACCAACCGGCCGCGATCCACCCGGGCGAACAACGTCTTCCTGGAGCTATCGGTCCAGAAGTTGAGTAGGAGCGGCGGCATCTCGCAGTTGGCTCTGCGCCAGTGCCCCCGCGCACGCACTCGCAGCGGGATCGCGATCGGGGCCGCGCCGGTATCCGCGTACGAAAGCCTGCCGGCGTGATACCTCGCTGCGCCCGCTTTCGCGCGTGCGATTGCACGCAGGTTCGTAGAGAGCGTGAAGTGGATGACGCTGTCGCTGGAGAACAGCTTCGGTAGCTCGTACGGCTTCTGCGCGCTGTCCGCCGGAGTCTGGGCGCCAGCTGCAGCAACCGCGGTGAGTCCGTAGCCTAAAACCAATAGCCAATAGCCAATAGCTCTTTTCATTTCAGCTCCACACGAACCACGTGTCCTCCGAGGTCGCGCAGCGCGTCCAGCACGCCTTGAGCGGGCTCGCGCCGCTTGAGATCCACCGTGTACTCGATGACCGTGGTGCCCGTGCCCTCTCGCACGAGCCCGCCGTACCGCCACCGCTTTACGCGCTCGTCCAGCACGGGCTCCACCGCCTTCCGTGCAGCGGGCGGATCGAAGGACGCGATCCGGAGCAGCAGATTGTCGCGGGCGCTCTCGGTGTCCTGATCCATGAAGTCGGGCGCGTTCCGCCGGCGCCGCCTCAACGCCTTGTCAGCGGCGGCCTCGAGCTGCTCGGGCGACATGTGCTCGAACAGCTCCTTGTCGAGTCTCGCGACGAATGTGCCGGTTCGGCTCGCTACCGCGAGAGCCCGCTCCATTTTTCGCTGCGCCTCCTTTCCTTCCAGCGCAGCGGGCGCCCGCCCGAAGTCAGTGTACCAGAGAGCCAGAATCACCACGTTGAACACGATCGACAGCACCAGCGCGACCGGCAGCTCCACAGCGGCTGCGATGCCGATGCCGATCGCGAGAAACGCGTACGCGGCGTCCTTGCTGTCGTCGAGCGTGTTGCGGAAGCGCACCGCGGCCGCGGCGCCGGCGAGGCTGAACGCCAGGGCAAGGCTGTGCTTCACCAGCATCACGATGCCCGCGACCACTGGCGGAAGCAGGACCAGCATCTGTACCACTGACTGCTGGAATCCGCGCTTCTGGCGCGTGAGCGTGTAGATCCATGCCACGGGGATCGACACGAGCACCGCGGTGATCATCGCGAGCAGCACCGACAGCGTGAGCGAATCGGACGCGATCCGGCCGATGATGTCGGCTCCGGTCAGCGGATTACCGTCGCCGCCCGCGCCGCCCGCGCCGCCCGCGCCGCCTGCGGCGCCAGCGGCGCCGACATCCGTCGGCGGGAGATACTCCCACGTCAGCGCCGCAACTCCGACCAGCAGCAGATAATAGATCGTGGTGCGGAACACCACGTCGCCGTACATCCGCCGCCAGTGTGGCGGCGCGGGAGAAGCCGTCCCCGCGCTGCGGCCGCCGCCGGGCGTCGTCATCCCACCCGCGAACGCGTCATCGCGCCGGCGCGGGCCGCTTGTCGCGCTCGGTCTGCCGGGTCGCCTGCGCCATCCGGTCCGCCTTACCCGATGCCGCGGCGTGGCGCGGCCACTTGTGGTTGATCCACAGGAGCAGCGGCCCTGCCACGTACACGGAGCTGAACGTTCCGATGATGATACCCCAGGTCAGCACCCACGCGAACGGCCGGATGACCGTGCCACCGAAGATGAGCAGCGACAGCAGCGTGGCGAGCGTCGTGGATCCGGTGAGCACGGTTCGGGGCAGCGTCTCGTTCACCGACCTGTTCAGCAGATCGTACAGACCGGTCTTCGGGAACTTCTTGAGGTTCTCGCGCACCCGGTCGAACACCACGACCGTGTCGTTGAGCGAGTAGCCGATCACGGTCAGCAATGCTCCGACCACGAACAGCGAGATCTCGATGTTCATGTACTTCATGAAGGCGAGCGTGGCCAGGATGTCGTGGATGGTCGCGAGCACCGCCGCCAGACCAAACCGCCACTCGAACCGCCACGCGAGATAGATGAGCGTGGTCAGGAATGCGATAGCCAGCGCGATCATGGCGTTCCGTCTCAGCTCGCTTCCCACCTTCGGTCCGACTCCTTCGGTGCTGAGCACCTCGTACGCGTCGGCCCCGAACTTCGCGTCCAAGGCGGCGGTAATCTGCCGCGACACGACCTCGGCTCCCCGGTCCTGCAGCGCCACCGTTTCCGGATCCTGCGCCCGCATGATGAGCGCGTTCGGGCTGCCGAATGTCTGGATCTCCACCTGTGGCAGTCCGCCGGCCGCCAGCGCGGCGCGCACGTCACCGACGCTCGGCGCCGGATCGCGGAACTCGATCCGCTTCAGCGTGCCGCCGGTGAACTCGATGCTGTAATGAAATCCGCTCACGAGGATCCAGA
>JACDCY010000086.1 GCA_013817305.1 Gemmatimonadaceae bacterium
CCCGTCGAGCCGCACGGAACGAGGAAGTGAATCCTCTCCTCTATCTGCCAGTCGATCAGCGCGCGCAGCGCCTTCTCGTCCACCGCGCCGTCGCGGGTGAACGGAGTGACGAGCGCCGTGCCGGCACCGAACAGCTTTTCGCGGCTCATGAGTCGCCCACTCCAGAAAGGAAATCGCGCATCGTAAAGACGCCATGCTTGCCTACGAGCCAATCAGCGGCAGCGAGCGCCCCCGCAGCGAACACCGCGCGGTCCCGCACGTCATGCGTGATGGACAGCTGCTCCGCCTGCGAGTCCAGAATCAGCTTGTGAGTGCCCGGCACGGCACCGGTGCGAATGCTGGTAATCGGAACCTTGCGCCCGAGCCCTTCGCGGGCCGCCTGTTCGAGCACGATCGCGGTACCCGACGGCGCGTCCTTCTTGGCAACGTGATGGGTCTCGACGATGTGCGCATCCCACCCTTCGATGTCGGCAACGAGCGCGCCAGCCCTCCTCGCGAGATCCAGGAATATCTGAATTCCGATCGAGAAGTTCGCGGACCAGAGCACCGCGCCGTTTGCCTTTTTCACCTCGCGGGTGATCGCGTCGAGCGTGTCGTACCACCCGGTCGTGCCAACGACCACCGGACATCCCGCGTCGACGCAGGCCCGGATGTTCCCCTCGGCCGACTCCGGCTCGGTGAACTCGATGGCCACGTCCGCGCCCTTCAACGACTCGCGAGTGATGCCGCGCCCGCCCGCATTCTGCTTCTCGCCCAGTACCGCGGTGACCGTCCACCCTCGGGCCTTCGCCATGTCGGCGATGGTCTTGCCCATCTTCCCGTCGCCGATGACGGCGATCTGGCGCGCATTCACTCGCCGCCCTCGAAGAATTCCGTGTGCAATCCACGCACGATGTCTCCGACCCGCCCGCTGTCCACCACCGCCGTCAGGTTGATGGCAGTGGCGCTGAGCGAGATCATGTGCACCGTGGAGCCGTTAAGACACGCGAGCGCGCGCCCCATCGCGTCGGAGTGATCACTAATGCCCGCCCCGACGATGGCAACGATCCCGCGGTCGTGCTCCACCGAGACGTCGCCCAGTGCAGACAGGTCCACGATGATCGAGTCGAGCTTGCTCACGTCGTCGAGCGTCATCGATACGGACACCTCGGACGTCGCGACCACGTCGATCGAAGTCGAATGCCGCTCGAACACCTCGAACACGCGCCGCAGGAAGCCGTGCGCGAGGAGCATGCGGGCTGCCCGCACCCGCACCAGCGTGATCCCCGCGCGCCCCGCTATCGCCGTCACCGGCCGGCGCGGGGCTTCGAAGGTGATAAGCGTTCCCGGCAGCTCCGGCCGGTTCGAGTTGAGCACGTATACCGGAATTCCGATCCGCACTGCCGGAGCGATCGTGCTCGGATGCAGCACCTTCGCGCCGAACGACGCGAGCTCCGACGCTTCGTCGAACCGAATTCGCTCGATCGGCTTGGCGCCCTCGACGACGCGCGGGTCCGCGGTCATCATCCCGTCGACGTCGGTCCAGATCTCGATCGCCTCCGCATGGAGAGCGGCACCGATCAGCGACGCGCTGTAGTCGGAGCCGCCGCGCCCGAGGGTCGTCGTGATGCCCTCCGCGCTCCTTCCGATGAATCCGCCGAGGACCGGGACTTTGCCCTCCTTGAGGATCGGGAGGAGTACGGCGCGAGCTTGCTCCGCGATCGCCTCCACCTTCGGCGTTGCCTGCATATAGTTTGAATCGGTGACCATCACATCGCCGGCATCCACGAGCTGCGCAGCAATGCCGCGCTCGCACAGCACCGCGGTTACGAGCTGGGAAGAGCACTGCTCCCCGATCGAGGCGATGGCATCGAGGCTGCGCGGCGTCACGTGGCCAAGCGTCTTGAGCGCTTCCGCGAGCGAGGCGAGCTCGTCGAACATCGCGCTCAGGTCCGCGGAGACCTCGCTCGCGGCAGCGCCGTCGCCGAGCAGCTCCTTGCACACAGCGAGGTGACGGTCGCGCAGATTCTCGACGCCGCGGAGCGCGCCGATGAGATGTCCCTTCGCGGATTGCTCGGCGACGGCGAGCAACCCGTTGGTCGCGCCGCCGAGCGCGGAGACGACGACGATGGGCTGGCGGTCGAGCCTGCCGCGTACGATTCCAACGGCGCGCTCGATGGCCTCTGCGTCGCCGACCGACGTCCCGCCGAACTTCGCGACTATCACGCGGAGGCTATCGCGCCGGTCGAGAGCAGCAGCTCGGCATTGAGGATAGATCCTCCCGCTGCTCCCCGTACTGTGTTGTGACCCATCGCGACGAGGCGCACATCGAGGATAGCGTCCTCGCGCACCCGGCCGACGACCACGGTCATTCCGTCGCCGGTGTCGACGTCGCGGCGAGGCTGGGGACGGTCGGGCTCGTCGCGCACGACCAGCGGACGGTGCTTCGCTCCGGGAAGGTCACGCACTTCGGCCGCGCCCGTCCACTCGTCGAGCGTAGCGCGCACCGCGCTCACGTCCGGCGATCCGTCGAGGCCGATGGACATGCAGACTGTGTGACCGTGCTCCACCGGTACGCGATTCGTGTGCGCGCTGACAGTAAACCCGGCATCCGTGATTGCATCAGCGTCAAGTTTGCCGAGGATTTTTTTCAGCTCGATCTCGATCTTCTCTTCTTCGTCGGCGATGAACGGAACCACGTTGCCGAGAATGTCCAGCGACGCAACTCCGGGGTAGCCGGCGCCGGAGATGGCCTGCATTGTCGAGATGAAAACCCTGTTCACGCCGAAGCGCTGGTGCAGCGGCGCGAGCGCCATCGCCGCGACCGTCGCGCTGCAATTGGCGTTGGTGACGATCACGCCAGCCCACCCCCGCGCAGATCGCTGCTTCTTCAGCAGTCGCATGTGATCCGCGTTGATCTCGGGAATCACGAGGGGGACGTCCGGATCCATGCGGTGATTCTTCGAGTTGCTCAGCACGGTCTTGCCGGCTTTCGCGAACGCCTGCTCGATGGGACCGGCGATCGACGAATCCATCGCGGAGAATGCAATCGTCGAGCGGACATGCGCGGGATCCGCGGGGAGGATGGCGAGCTCGCCCACTTCGGGCGGAAGGGTGCCCTCATGCCATTTGACGACATCGCGATACCGCTGGCCCGCGGAGCGCTCGGAGGCGAGCAACTCCGCGACCTCGAACCACGGATGGCCCGCAAGCAATCGGATGAACGTCTGCCCAACCGCGCCGGTCGCGCCTAGGATGGCGACCTTCTGTTTCGCGCGGATCACTTGCGTGCCTTCTTGCCGGCAGTCACCGGCGACGCTACGCCATCACCCTGCCCGAGCAGCGTGCGCACGAGCTTCTCGTACGTGTCCACGCTGGCGCGCAGCTCCTCGACGTCGACGTACTCGTCAGGCGTGTGCGCGACGTGAATGGAGCCAGGGCCGAACAGAAGCGGCGTGCCCCAACGGCCGAGCAGCGGGATGTCGCTCGTGTACGCCACGGGCTCGATCTCGAATCCCTCGACTGTGTGGAAATGCTGCGGCGGAATGTGCGAACCCCACTCGAGCTCGGCGACGCCGCGCGCCCACTCCTCCAGCTGCTTCTTGACCGGCTCGACGTCGCTCACGATCCGGAACATGACTTCCGCTTCGGCAAACGCGGGGATGATGTTCCCTTCGGTTCCGCCGCGGATCACGCCGATGTTGACGGTGGGCTCGCCAAGCACGGGATCACTCGGCAGCTTGAGCTTCTTGACCTTGGGCAGCAGCTCCAGCATCGGCTCGATGGCCGACTGGCCGAGGTGCGGATATGCGGCGTGCGCCTCCCTGCCACGCGTACGCACGATCACGCGGAACGAGCCTTTGGCCCCGCTCGCCAGCTTGCTCTCGGTGGGCTCGCCGTTGATGAGGAAGCGGCTCGTCGCCGGAAGGTTGTTCGCGGCGCGCGCTCCGTCGGAACCCTTCTCCTCGCCGACGACGAACAACAGCTGCACGCGGTTCTCGCCGGAGGTGACCAGGCGATCGGCGGCCGCCATCATCGCCGCGGCTATCCCCTTGGCATCTGCTGCGCCGCGGCCGTAAAGCCGACCCTCTTCGAGGCGAGGTGTGAGGAACGGCGGGACCGTGTCCAGGTGGGTGGAGAGCGCGACGCTGCCTGCGGGAGGGCCGTTCGGAGCCGATCGAGTCGCCCAGACGTTCCCGCGTCCCGACGCAACTTCCTGGAAGCTCACATTCCACCCGCGCTTCACGAGCCAGCGAGTGACGAACTCGGTGACTTCCTGTTCCTGTCCCGATTGGGACTGGATCGATAACATCTCGGCCGCCAACGCTACGACGTCGGTCATGTCGGGTAAGCTAACCGCGCATGCCCGCTGGCGGTGTCAGCGCTCGGCCGGTCACGGCGGTGGGTCCTCTTCGGCGGCTACGCTCGCAAACTGCGCGAGCTAAGACGCCGCCTGCGAGGACCCGCCGCCGAGCCCGGAAACAGGCATCGCCCAGGGCGTGCGTGAAGAGCGGAGCGGACAGGAGCGCCGTCGCACGCGAGACGGCCTCGTCGCGCTGGAAGCGGGAGGGAGGAATGGAAAGGGGGCCGTTCACAGCGCCGTCTTAGCGAGCGCTGTTTGCTCGCGTAGGCGCAGTGAACGACCCCCTTTCCATTCCGACCCGCAGCGCGATGCTAAACGGGCGGAATCGCGTCGACGGCCTGCGACTGAACGGCTTCGGCCCCGCGCACGTGCTCGACGAACATCTGCTGGCAGAGGCGGTTGGCTTCCTTGACATATTCGTCGTGGTGCCGTTCGCCGATCTCGCCGATGCTGACTAGCCGCTCGATCGAGAGCGTGCGTCCCGCTTCGCGGAAGGTCTTAAACGTGTCCTCCGACTGACGGGCCATCACGATGTCGCCGACGAGTCTCAGGAAGTCGCTCTCGCGCGCCGCGTCAGCCAGCCCGCGGGCCGCACCGAGAGCCGCACCGAGAGCCTTCTTCCCGACGCCAGCCTCGGCGCCCAAGGCCTGCTGGTACTCCTCGAGCATCCGCTGGTGCTCCCGCATGTGCGGGATGTGCGTGGTGCAGAGATCACGAAAACGCGGGTCTTCCGCCTGTCCTTCGTGATCCTCGAGTGCGCCCAGAAACGCCCCATGCTGCATCACTGCGTTATTGACCTGGCTTTTTAGAAAATCAGTGCCTCTATCCATTGATTCCTCCCCTTGAAAATCGCGTAAATCCAACGATGGGAAGGAGTGCACATAGCGCGCCAATACGCCTTGAAAAAAGCCCTTGATTTCAGGGAACCAGCAGCCTTCCAGCGCCCGGCAAGACCTTCACGGTGAACGGTGTGGAGCCGGCCATCTCGCCGTCCGCTTGCATCACGCGCACCGGGTCGGTCGTGATCGAGATTTCGCGCCCGGACAGATACGACATGCACGGGTCTGGGGAAAAATCCCGGCGCATCATCTTGTAGCTGATTCGCGCCGCGTCCGCGTGGGTCCTGGGGGAGAAGAAGCAGACGTCGAGCACGCCGTCATCCTGCAGGATGCCGTCTCCCAGTGTTAGCAGATGGCGGAACATCGTTCCGAAGTTGGCGACGAGCACGGCCGACGCGCGCTGCTCGAACGGAACGCCGTCCACTGTGCCGTTGACGTCGAACGCATCGAAGCGAAGCAACGAGCGAACCCCAACGATCACATACGAGAGAACTCCCAGCCTCCGCTTGAGGGACACGGGGGTCTCCTGGATCATCGTCGCGTCCACGCCGATGCCGGTGCCGATCCCGAATACGCGGCCATCGCCCAGCTGGCCCAGGTCGATCCTTGCCTCGCGGCCCGCGACGAGCGCGCGAACCGCGGCGCGAACGGTGAGCGGAATCCCGAGCGACCGCGCAAGGAGATTGCCTGTGCCCCCGGGGAGAATCCCTACCGGTGGGCCGCTGCCGCCGAGCGCGCCGACGACCTCCATGGCCGTGCCGTCTCCACCGAGCGTAAAAACCGCGTCGTATGATCCCGCGCGATCGAGTGCGATTCTGGCAGCGTGGCCGGGATACTCGGTGCTCGCCACGTCCGCTGCGATCTTCGCGCGCTCAAGGCCGCGTACGGCTGCTGTAAGCCTCCGCCCGCTGCCGCGCGAAGCCGGGTTCGCGATGACCAATGCATGCCGCATTCGTGGAAGTTACCAGCAAGGCTGAGCTGGCAAATGGACAGGGGGGCCTCACCATCGTAATTTGGCGCCGTCAAACCTTCCAAAGGAGCCAGCATGCCTCAGTACCTCATCGAGCGCCATATTCCGGGCGCCGGCGACATTCCTTACGACGAGCTCGTGAAGATTTCCAAGCGATCCAACCAGGTCCTCGCAGAGATGACGGCCGAGGGAAAGCAAGTACAGTGGGAGCAGTCGTATGTGGCCGGGGACAAGATCTACTGCGTGTACAATGCGCCGAGCGAAGAAGCGATTCGCGAGCACGCAAAGCGGGGCCCCTTTCCCGCCAATCTGATCGTTCGGATCAGCGAGGTGATCTCGCCCGCGACGGGCCGGTAGAGAGGCGACACAAAAGAGGGGGCCAAGGCCCCCTCTTGGGTGTCACCGCTAAGCTCTAGCGGTAGGACGGATCCAGCTCCCCGATCTGCCCGCGAGCACGACAGCTGCTAGGCTTCGCGCAGAAGCTCGCCTAGCGGGCGCCACGCCACCGAAAAGTTTGAGCCACATAGCCGAGGCGGCAGGCCAGACGCGGGCTGTAAGGCTGGCGTGAATCAATGCTGTATTCGATCTCTGCGATGGCGCGCTCCCCAGCGACAAACAGGCTCGCGCTCGTGCAGTCGCCACAATCTCCCGCCAGCCAGATGCCGCGGTTGCTGTTCATGCCTACCGGCAGAGGCGGCCCGTGATAATCATGGAACTGGAACAATATGGTCCGGGGATCCCTGTTGATGGAATCCACTATCGCTTCCGCGCGCAGAATGCGTGCGACGTGCGCATCCGCCCCTCCTCTTGCTGAATCCGCGGCCAATCGGACGGAAATCCAGCAGTAGTCGCCGCAGTTTGGAAAACGAGAGATGACCAGCAGGCCGTCGAAGGGCCGGGATCGTGTCGCAGGCATGGCCCTCCCACGAGAGAAGTTCGCGGGATGCGACTGGACTTTGCGGGCTGCCGCGCACGCCACCGCATGCAGCCAGGGCGAACACAACAAGAAAACCATCGATCACTCTTCGCCACGGCATACGACGCCCTCGGACGTAGGCAGGTTCCAGCAATCGGCCGCGCAGCCGTGAATGCTCGGGGTGGGGATCGAACCCACATGAGGTTTTACCTCAAGGGATTTTAAGTC
>JACDCY010000087.1 GCA_013817305.1 Gemmatimonadaceae bacterium
CCGCATCCGCTGTTCGCGAGCTTCATCGGTGCCGCGCTGGTCCACAAGAAAGCGCGCGGCGACGGCGCCACGAAGAAGGGCTCGGCCAAGGCGCGCGGCGATGCTCCGGTGATGGTCAGCTCGGGCGCCAGGTAAGCATGGCGGTCGTCGCGCCCGCCGCGGCGCGCATCGAGTTGTTCCCGGCCGACAGACTTTTTCTCATCGCCGGGCCGTGCGTTCTCGAAAGCGACGACCTGAACCTCCGGGTCGCGGAGAAGCTCGCCCGCCTCGCCGAGCGGATCCCGGGCGGCGTGGTGTTCAAGGCCAGCTTCGACAAGGCCAACAGGTCCAACGTCGACGCGGCGAGAGGGCCGGGCCTGGACGAAGGGCTGTCTGCATTGATGAAAATCAAGCGCGAGACCGGACTACGCGTGCTGACGGACGTGCATCTCCCGGAGCAGTGCGCGCCCGTGGCCGAGGTTGCCGACGCTCTGCAGATCCCGGCCTTTCTTTGCCGGCAGACCGACCTCCTCATGGCCGCCGGCCGCACGGGCCGACCCGTGAACGTGAAGAAAGGGCAGTGGATGCAGCCCGAAGCCATGAGTGGCGCCGTCGCCAAGGTCCGGTCCGCGCAGGGCACGGGAGAAGTCGCCGTGACTGAGCGCGGCACATTCTTCGGATACGGCGACCTCGTAGTGGACATGCGGAGCTTCGTTCGGCTGCGGTCGGCGTGCAAGGCGCCGGTGATCTTCGACGCGACGCACAGCGTGCAGCGGCCCGGCCAGGGCGCGCGGGGAAGCAGCGGGGGCGCCCGCGAGTTCATCCCGGTTCTCACGCGCGCGGCTGTCTCGGCGGGCGCGGACGGCCTTTTCCTCGAAACCCACCCTGATCCCGATGCCGCGCCGAGCGACGGCCCCAACATGATCCCGCTCACGCAGCTCGACCACCTGCTCGCGCAGTCCGTCGACCTGTGGACCCGCGCGCGGGTCTGACATGAGCCTCCCGCAAGATCTCGCCGTGCAGATCCGGCTGGTGGGGTTCGACGTGGATGGTGTCCTGACGGACGGCGGGATCTTTCTCGGCGCAGCGGGCGGAGAGCGCCTCGAGTTCAAGCGCTACGACATTCAGGACGGGTTGGGGATACATCTGCTGAAGGAATGCGGAATTCGCGTGGCGATCGTCACCGGTCGCGAGTCGGAGAGCGTCCGGATGCGGGCGGCCGAGCTCGGAATAGAAGATTGCGTCCAGGATCCTGAGGCGCGCAAGCTCCCTGCATTCGAGAAGGTTCTCATACGGAACGGAGTCGCCCTCGAAGAAGCCGCGTTCGTGGGCGACGACCTCCCGGACCTTGGAATTCTTCGGTCGGTCGCGTTACCGGTCGCGGTGGCGAACGCTGCCGATGAAGTGAAGGACGCATCGATGCTGGTGCTCAAGCGGAAGGGGGGAGAAGGTGCCGTGCGCGAGTTCGTCGAGATCCTGTTGAAGGCGCGCGGCGAGTGGACCGACGCCGTCGAGCGATACGTGGAAGAGCGCTCGCGCGCGGCGCCAACGGGCGCGGCATGACCGGCCGCTCGTCGGACGAAGAGATCCTGGAGCGCGGACGCAAGGTGCTCCGCATGGAAGCCGAGGCGGTGACGGGCACGGAGCGAAGGCTGGACGGCAGCTTTGCGAACGCCGTGAGAATGCTGGCAGGCTGCCAGGGTCGCGTCATCGTTTCGGGAGTGGGCAAGTCCGGGCTCATCGGGCGCAAGATCGCGGCTACGCTCACTTCGACGGGAACGCCCGCAACTTTCCTTCATCCGTCCGAGAGCGCGCACGGCGACCTCGGAATCGTGGGAACCTCGGACGTCGGAATATTGATCTCGCGGAGCGGCGAGTCCGACGAGCTCGTCGCGCTCGTCGACCAGCTCAAGCGCTTCGGGGTACCGACCATCGCCATCATCGGCGCCAGGGGCTCGGCTCTCGCGCGGCATGCAGACGTGGCGCTCGACGCGACGGTCGAGAAAGAGGCGTGCCCGCACGACCTCGCCCCGACAACCAGCACGACGGCCGCGCTGGCGCTCGGTGACGCGCTGGCCATTGCGCTGCTCGAGGAGAAGGGATTCGCCCCGGCCGATTTTGCACGCCTGCATCCGGGCGGGTCGCTCGGGCGGCGGCTGCTCACGCGGGTATCCGACGTAATGGTGAAATCGCCGCTTCCATTGGTGCGATCCACGGCGACGCTTCGGGAGGTCGTGGTCCTGATTGCGGAGCAAAGAGGGCTGGCCGTAGTCTCTGACGACCAAAAGCGGATCAGTGGGGTCTATACAGCTGGCGACCTCACCCGCCTCATGGAGCATGAGGAGAATGTCTTCCCGATCGTGATCGGAACGGTAATGAACACGAAGCCCAGAACGGCCCACGCGGACGAGCTCGGCAGCGCGGTCGTATTCCGGATGGAACAGGACGGCATCATGTCCATGCCGGTGGTCGACGAGAGGGAAACTCTTGTCGGCGTTGTGCACCTTCACGACCTGATGCGCGCGGGTGTCGTGTGAGAGTCGTCGCCATTTTTTCACTGACCGGTCTGATGGTGGTTGCGTCGGCCTGCGACGACAAGCGCGAGCCGCCGGTTCTGACGAGGGCCGGTATGGCCGATTCAGCCGATCAGGTCATGTTCGGCGCGAGCTTCAACATGACCAACAGCGGCGTGATCCGCGCCGAGCTCCAGGCGGACACCGCGTACTTCTTCGACGATAACACACGGATTGAGCTGGACGACGTCAATACGACGTTTTACACGCTGAGCGGGGTCAAGGACGCCGTGCTCACGTCGAACCACGGGCGGTACAGCACGCGGATGGGCAACATGACGGCGTTCGGAAATGTCGTGGTGACCACGGAGGACGGGCGGAGCATCGTGACGCCCGAGTTGCACTACAACCAGGCTTCCAACCAGTTCACGAGCGACAGCCAGTTCGTCATGACTGAGCCGGGCAGACGGCTCGCGGGAGTAGGATTCCGATCGGATGCCGGGCTCAACAACGTCCAGGTCCTCAGCGGCGCCAGCGGATTCGTGACCGGCGCGAACGCCGTGCCGCCTGCGACCTCCCCCGGCGCTCCGCGGCCGCCCTCAGCGGGCGTGCGCCCGGATAGCGATTGATGCGACATGCGTTAGTGGTTGCCGCGGCTATCGCAGCTTCGGCGCAGTATGCGGGCGCGCAGGCGCTGCCGAATTGCGACTTCGTCTTCGAAAACACTCCCGTAACCACTCTGACGCGCCTAGCCCAGCCGTCGGGCCTCTATCTCACCATTCTCGGCCGGGGCGTGGTCGTGTCCTGCGCGGGGCAAAGCAACCGGATATCCGCCGACAGCGCGGAGTTCAACGAGGAGCTGGGGCTGTTGCTCCTGATCGGCAGAGTGCATTACACGGAGCCGCAGGCGACGATCGACTCCGACCGGATGACCTACTATCGGGCGGAAGACCGCCTGAACGCGCGGGGCAACGTCGTGGCGACGATGAGCAGCGGGTCCGTCATGCGGTCTCCGGAGACCGATTATTTCCGCGCCGTCGTGGGCAGGCCTGTCTCGCGAACCGTTGCCATTGGAAGGCCGCAGCTTTCGCTGGTGGAGCCGGGCGCTGGCGGCGGAGCGGTCGAGCCGGTGGTCGTACTGGCCGACCGGATCGTACTCGTGGGCGACAGCGTCGTGTACGCGTCCCGCCGAGTGGACATCACCCGCACCTCCGTGCGGGCCAACAGCGACTCGGCATTCGTGGACAGCCAGCGGGAATTCGTGCGTCTCATGCTGTCACCTGTCGTGACGGGGCGCGGTGAGCGCCCGTTTACGCTGCGCGGTGGCGTCATCGATCTGCACTCGCGCGAACGCAAGCTCGAGCGCGTGCTGGCGACTCCTTCCGGTCACGTGCTCAGCGGCGATCTCGAGCTGCTGGCCGACTCGATCGACCTGCGTCTCGTCGATGAGCAGCTGCAACAGGCGTATGCCTGGGGTCCGGGACGGGCCCGCGCGACGAGCCCCGACAGAGACATCACCGCCGATTCGATTTTTGTCTCGACGCCCAATCAGCGCCTTCGCGAGATGCACGCTGTGGGGGACGCTTTCGCGAACAGCATCGCCGACACCGCCACGGTAACCTCGAACGAGCGCGACTGGATCAGCGGCGACACCATCGTCGCGCGCTTCGATTCCGCCGCGGCTGGCGATACCACGCGAGCGGTCCCGCGCGATCTGATCGCGACAGGGAGCGCCAGGTCGTTTTACCAGTTCGGAAACCCGCAGGGAGTGCGTGAGCGGCCCACGGTGAATTACGTGCGCGGCCGAGTCATCACGATCGCCTTCGCCGACGGCGAAGTGAGCACGGTCACCGTCACGGATCAGGCGTCGGGCGTCTACCTGGAAGCCGAATCTCTGACCGTGATCCCGCTTGCGCGACCGGGAGAATCGGCGCCGCAGACGCCGCCGAGATCGCCGGCGCGCCCGGGGACGCCGCACTGATGCGTCCGACATATTCGCCACGGGTCGAGGAGCTGATCGCGCGGATGTCGACGCGTGAGCGGTCAGTGGCGCTCGCTCTACAGGCCCTTTTCGCGCGCGCCGACGACAACGGGAGGGCCGCCGTGCACGACGTCGCGCTCGCGTTTCGCGACGAGCACCTGCGGACCCTCCGGCACGATGGAAGGAACGTAGAGCAGGAGGCCGGGCGCCTCAGCCTCGACGAAGTGGACGCGTACGTGGCCGACCACGCGCTGCCACGCCTCACGGAGGACGGCGTGATCCGCCAGCTCGGCAAGACACTGAACGATCCGGACGCGGCGGTGGCAGTGGACGAGGCTCTTTGGCGGGAAGTCGCGACTGTTCGCACGGAGGTCGCGCGCCTCATCTACGAGGCCTGCGACCAGTCGGAGTTCGAGCTGCACCACTCCGGCGTGGTCGCCATTCCGCGGGCGAGCGTGCTCGAGGCGGAGGGACTCGTGAAGACCTACCGCCGGCGGAAGGTGGTCAACGACGTCGGCCTGCGGCTGCAGCAAGGGGAGATCGTCGGGCTGCTCGGACCCAACGGCGCGGGCAAGACCACGACCTTTTACATGATCGTCGGCCTCATCAAGCCGCTGCACGGCCGCATCATCCTCGACGGCGCGGACATTACGGACATGCCGATGTACCAGCGCGCGCGGCAGGGCATCGGATACCTGTCGCAGGAGCCGTCGATATTCCGCAAGCTGTCGGTCGAGGACAACATCCTCGCGATTCTGGAGACGCTTCCGCTGACTTCGGACCAGCGCAAAGCGCGGCTGGAGACCTTGCTCGACGAGCTCGGCATCAAGCGCCTCCGCAAGAGCAAGGCATACTCGCTGTCCGGCGGGGAGCGCCGCCGCCTGGAGATCACGCGCGCGCTCGTCACGGATCCCAAGTTCATGATGCTCGACGAGCCCTTCGCCGGCGTCGATCCGATCGCGGTGCACGACATCCAGACCATCGTCGCGGGCCTCCGGCACCGGGGGATCGGCGTGCTCATCAGCGATCACAACGTCGAGCAGACACTAGACATCGTGGACCGCGCGTACATCATGTTCGATGGACAGGTCAAGGTCTCGGGAACGGTTCGTGACCTGGTATTCGACGATACAGTGGCCGAGATTTACCTCGGTCCCACATTGACGACGCGACTACGCGCGCGTTTCGCGGAATCTGCAATCGACGGAGTGGCGTGAAGCAAGGACTTTCGCAGGGCACACAGCTCAAGCAGGAGATGAAGATCAATCCCCGCCTTTACCAGGCGATGGATCTCCTGTACATGCCGCTGCTCGATCTCCAGCAGCACCTGAAGCAGGAGCTGCTCAATAATCCCTTCCTGGAGCTCATCGAGCCGGAAGAAGAGGATGACGAGGAAACCCAGCAGGCGGAGGAACAGGTCGAGCAGACTCCGCCCGAGGAAAAAGTAGATGGGATCGATTGGGAGGAGATTCTCCTGGACGGTTTCGACGCAGGCGGCCGCCGCGAGGAGCACGAGGAGAAGGAGTACTACGAGCCGGTAACGGTCGACAGCCGCGACCTCAGCGACTACCTGCGCGACCAGATCACGCTCCTCGATCTGACTCCGCGGCAGGTCCTGCTCGCTGACGAGTTCGTGGGCAACATCAACGACGACGGCTACCTCGCCTCGTCGCCGGACGAGATCATTCTCGCGCTCAACGAGGTCCTGCAGCGCGCCGCCGAGGTCGAGGACCGGGACATAGAGGACCTCCCGTTCTACACGAACGAGGAAGGGGAGGAGATGCTCGGCATCGTGCAGGCGCTCGATCCGCCGGGCGTGGGCGCCCGCGATCTGCGCGAGTGCCTGATGCTACAGCTGCGCGAGGCGGGGCTCGAGCAGTCGGTGCCGTTCCGGCTCGTCCGCGACTGCTTCGAGGAGCTCATCAACCACCGCTGGAGCGAGATCTCGAAGCGGTTCGGCATCACCCCCTCCGACGTGCAGAAGGCGGCCGACGAGATCGCGAAGCTCGATCCCAAGCCGGGGCTCCGCTTCAGCAGCGGCGACGACAACTACATCATCCCCGATCTCGTCGTGGACAAGATCGACGGCAAATACCACGTCTTTCTCAACGACGGGAACCTGCCACGCCTCAAGCTGAGCAAGACCTATCAGGAGATAGCGCGCGACAAGAAGAAGTTCGACGGCGAGAACAAGGAGTTCATCTCCAGCAAGCTCAACTCGGCGAACTGGATGATCCAGGCGATCGAGCAGCGGAGGCAGACGATGCTCAAGGTCATGAACTACATCGTCGAGCGGCAGCGCGAGTTCTTCGAGAAGGGCGTGCAATTCCTGAAGCCGCTGACGCTGCGCGAGGTGGCGGAAGTCATCAGCATGCACGAATCCACGGTGAGTCGCGTCACCAACGAGAAATACGTGCAGACGCCGCGCGGAGTCCTTCCGCTCAAATATTTCTTCTCGTCGGGACTGGCGACCACCGACGGCGAGGACGTGTCCGCGAGAGGCATCAAGGCGCAGCTGCAGAAGCTCGTGGAAGACGAGGATCCCAAGCATCCGCTGACCGACCAGGCGATCGTCAACATCCTGAAGGAGAGCGGCGTTCAGATCGCGCGGCGTACCGTGGCCAAGTACCGCGACCAGCTGGGCGTTCTGTCTGCGCGCATGCGGAAGCGCGTATGACCGCCGCCCGCGCGCAGATCCGCCGCGAAACCCAGTCGATTCTTCGGCGCGCCGGCGACGTGGATGTCAGCATCCTGGTTCCCGCGAGGAACGAGGCCGAGAATCTGCCGCTGTTCCTCGAGCAGGCGGCGGC
>JACDCY010000088.1 GCA_013817305.1 Gemmatimonadaceae bacterium
AACATCCGCCTCGCGTACGGCGGCCGCGTGCCGTTTCTCGCGGCGAACGGCAATGGAGAAGAAGCCGGCGCCGACGCGCCCTGGCTGGCCGCCCTGAGGTAGCGCGGCAGTGGACGCGGGGCGACTGCTGCACGACCTCTTCTTCGACTACACGCTTCGCACCGTGGCTCTGGGCGCGATGGCGCTGGGCACGGTGAGCGGCACGCTCGGCGCGTTCGCGGTGCTCAGGAAGCAGAGCCTGCTCGGCGACGCGATCTCCCACGCCGCGCTGCCCGGAATCGTCCTGGCGTTCATGCTCACGGGGGCGAAGGATCCGCTCATCTTGGTGCTGGGCGCAGCGATCGCCGGCTGGATCGGAACGCTGGGAGTGATGTGGATCGTGCGGCAGAGCCGACTTCCGGAAGACAGCGCGCTCGGGATCGTGCTGTCGGTGTTCTTCGGGGTGGGACTCGTGCTGCTCACCTTCGTGCAGCGCGAGCCGACCGCCAGCCAGGCGGGGCTGAACACGTTTCTGTTCGGGCAGGCGGCGACGTTGGTAATGGAGGACGTCGTGGTGATCGCCGGGCTCGGCTCCGTCGCGCTCGCAGTGGTCGCGCTCTTCTGGAAGGAGTTCAAGCTGCTGGCGTTCGACCGGGAGTTCGGCGGCTCGCTCGGGATCGGAATGCGCCGTATGGACGTGCTGCTCACCACCGTGCTGGTGGTGGCGATCGTCATTGGGCTGCAGACTGTGGGCGTGGTGCTGATGAGCGCGATGGTCGTGGCACCCGCGGCGGCGGCGCGGCAGTGGACGGATTCGCTCGGCGTGATGGTCATGCTGTCGGCCGCGTTCGGCGCGCTCGGCGGCGTGACGGGCGCGGTGGCGAGCAGCACCACGACCGGGATCCCGACCGGTCCGGCGATCGTGCTTGCCGTTACGCTCGTCGTTGCGGTCTCGCTCGTGTTCGCACCGCGCCGCGGACTGGCGTGGGAGTGGGTGCGGCACCGGCGAAACCAGCAGCAGGTACGAACGGGCGCGATTCTCACCGACCTGTACGCGCTCGCGCGCCAGCACACGGACCGCGGCCACGGTCACCCCGTCGCCGTGCTGGAAGCGATGGACGCGAAGCGCGGCGGCGTGCGGCGAACGCTCGCCGTGCTAGAGGGAGACGGCCTGGCGAAGCGCGAAGCGGACGACAGCTGGTCGCTCACGGCCGCAGGCGAGCAGGCAGCGCTGGCCGCCATCGCGCGACGCAACCCGGACGACGGATGACGCGGATTGACGTGGAGATCCAGCTCATCGCATTGGTCGCGGCCGTGGCCTGCGCGCTGCCCGGAGTGTATCTCGTGCTGCGGCGCCTGGCGCTGATGAGCGACGCAATCAGCCACACCGTGCTGCTGGGCATCGTGCTCGCGTTCTTCGTTACCGGGGACATCAGCTCGCCGCTGCTGATAGTCGCGGCGGCGGCTACCGGGATTCTTACCGTCGCGCTGGTGGAGTCGGTGCACGGAACCCGCCTGGTAAAGCAGGACGCGGCGATCGGGCTCGTGTTTCCGGCGCTGTTCAGCATCGCGGTGATCCTTATCTCGCGGTACGCGGGCGCCGTGCACTTGGATACCGATGCGGTGCTGCTGGGCGAACTCGCGTTCGCCCCGTTCACGCGGCTCGAGATCGCGGGGAGGGACATGGGGCCGAGGACGCTGTACGTCATGGGCTCGGTCCTGCTGCTCAACGTCGCGTTCATCGTCACCTTCTATAAAGAGCTGAAGCTCTCGACGTTTGACGCGGCGCTGGCGGCGTCGCTCGGATTCTCGCCGGTGCTGCTGCACTACGTGTTCATGGGTCTCGTGTCGGTGACGGCGGTCGGCGCGTTCGACGCGGTGGGCTCGATCCTGGTCGTCGCGCTGATGATCGTCCCCCCCGCCGGCGCGTACCTGCTGACGGACCGGCTGCGCTGGATGATCGCGCTCAGCGCGCTGCTCGGAGCAACCGCTGCGATCGCCGGTTACTGGATGGCGTGGCTCGCGGACGCCTCCATCGCGGGCTCGATCGCGGCGATCGCCGGCGCGCAATTCCTGCTGATCTTCCTGCTCGCACCGAAGCGCGGGGTGATCGCGCAGACGCTCCGGCGCGCGCGCCAGCGCGTGGAGTTCGCGCAGCTGATGCTCGCGATTCATCTGCTGAACCACGAGGGCACTCCCGAGGCGGAGCGCGAGAGTCGCGAATCGGAGCTGCACGATCATCTGCGCTGGTCGCCGGAGTTCGTGCAGCGAATAGTCCGCCTCGCCGAGCGTGGGGGAATCATCACGCGGGACGGGAGCGGGCGGCTGTTCCTGACGCCCGCCGGGCGTGCGGCGGCGCGCGGCGCGATTTCGGCATGACGCCCGGCTGGGGCAGCTTCCTTGCAGGAGAGTCCGGGGACCGGGATATTGCCTCCATGCCCATGCCGCCGACAGCCAGCCTCTCATAGTGCGTAAGACTCCGACGGACCCCGCGAAGGGGCGCGATCGGACGGACGACCGCGCCGGCGACGCAGTCGGCGAGCAGCCGGCGCGGGAGAGCGAATCGGTCATCACCGGGCCCGCCGAGGACTATCTCAAGGCGATCTACGAGCTGGAGCTCGCGGGCGGCGCGGCATCGACCAACGACATCGCGGCGCGGCTCTCGTTCGCCCCGGCTTCTGTCACGGGCATGATCCGGCGGCTGGCCGATCACGGCCTGCTGGCTTACGAACGCTACCGCGGCGTGACGCTGACGGTCGCGGGACGCCGCGCCGCTCTGCGCACCCTGCGTCGCCACCGCATAATCGAGTCATATCTCGTGGAAACGCTGGGCTACCGGTGGGACAACGTGCACGACGAAGCCGAGCGGTTGGAACACGCCGCGTCCGAAGAGCTGATCGACAAGATGGCCGCAGCGATCGGTGAGCCGGTGGTCGATCCGCACGGAGCGCCGATTCCGACCCGCGATGGAACGGTTGACGAGACGCAGTACTGCTCGCTCGCGGATCTCGGGCCTGGCCACCGTGTCGCCGTGGTGCGGGTGAGCGACGACGACCCCGAAGTGCTGCGCTACCTCGCGGAGCTGGGGATCATGCCGGGCGTCGCGCTTGCGGTGCTGGCGTGCGAGCCCTTCGACGGGCCGATCACGCTCTCCATCGGCGACGAGCGGTTATCGATCGGCACGCCGCTGGCCGCCCAGGTGATGGTGGACATGATAGGGGATACGCAGGCGCCGTCGCACTAGGACGGTTCATGGATCGTGGATTGTGGTTCGTCGTCGCTAACTACTGCTTCCCACGAAACACGAACCACAATCCCCGAACGGCCTCGTGCCGGCCTTCGGCGTAGCTTTCACAATGCTCGCCAACGTTCGCGTAGGCACACAGGGCTGGAACTACGATGCGTGGGAGGGGCCGTTCTACCCGACCGGCACGCGCGCGTCGGATTTTCTCTCCGTCTACTCGCGCGCGTTCGATACCGTTGAAGTCGATTCCACATTTTACGCGATCCCAGCGCTGACGACCTTTCAGAGCTGGGCGGAGCGAACGCCGCCTGGCTTTGCATTCGCGCTCAAGCTGCCGCAGGAAGTGACGCACGAGCAGCGCCTGCGGGACGTGACCGGCGCGACGGAGCTGTTCTTCGAGCGCGCACGCGCGCTCGGCTCCAAGCTCGGCCCCACGCTCGTGCAGCTCGGGCCGGATTTTGCCCCGTCGGAGCTGCCGGCGCTCGTGGCCTTCCTGCAGCGGCTGCCGCGCGATCTTCAGGTAGCGGTCGAGTTCCGCCATCGTGGCTGGATGAACGACGGGATCTACGCTTTGCTTCGAGAGCACAACGTCGCGCTGGCGCTCGTGGAAGGGCGGTGGATCCCGCGAAAGACGATGCTCGCGCTTGCCGGGAATCCGACGGCGGACTTCGCGTACATAAGGTGGATGGGGCCGAATCGCGACATCGTGGATTACTCGCGGGTCCAGGCGGACAGGACGCGGGAGATCGAGCTCTGGCGCAATGCGCTCATCTCGCTCGCCGCGCACGTCACGATGGTGTACGCGTACGTGAACAATCATTTTGCCGGGCACGGGCCGGCGAGCGCGCGGGACGTTCAGCGCGCGGTAGGACAGCAACCGGTCGCCCCCGAGACCATCGGCGAGCAGCTCCTCCTTTTTTGAGCTATTGAGCTTTTGAGCACGCGCGAGAAGACGCTCTTGGCAGTTGCGCTGCTGTTCGCCGCACTGTTCGTGCGACTCGGTCTCTGGCAGATCGAGCGGTTGCGCGAGCGTCAGGCGTACAACGCGCCGATCGAATCGCGCCTTACGCAGGAGCCGGTGCCGGTCGCCGCGCTGCCAGTTGACCTGGAAGAAAAACGGCATCGGCGCGCGAGGGTGACGGGCGAGTACGACTACGGGCACGAGATCGTGCTCACGTTGAGATCGCGGCAGGGCTCTCCGGGGGTGAATCTGCTGACGCCGGTGAGAGTTGCGGGGAGCGATACGGCGGTGCTGATCAATCGGGGCTGGATCTACGCTCCGGATGGAGTGTCGGCCGACCCCGGCCCCTGGCGCGAGGCGAGCCCGCGTGACGCCATTGGCTTCGTGCGCATTCTGGAGACGGGGGACAGCGCCGGCGCTCGCTCCGCCGGGAGACCTGACGCCATCCGGCGTCCGCATCTCGCGACCGTCGCCGCGATGCTGCCGTATCCGGTGGCGCCATACTATGTAGTACTCACTTCCCCGGGCTCGAATCCGGACAGCACTCCACCGCGTGTCCCGCCGCCGGCGCTCGACGAGGGAAGTCATCGGGGGTACGCCGTGCAGTGGTTCACGTTCGCGCTGATTGCGGTGGGTGGGACGGCGATTCTCATTATTAGAGGACGCCGGGACGGCTTCTAGGTATTAGCTATTAGGAATTAGTGAGTGCGTGCAGTGTGGGCTGTTGGGATTCAACTAATACCTCATGACTAATACCTAAGAGCTCAATGTCCGAACCTTCCAGCGCAGAACAGGACGCCCGCGACATCGCTGAATCGGCGCGCGAGACGGAGTGGGCGCATCCGAGCTTCGTGCGCGAGCTGTTCCTGGGGAGGTTCCGGCTCGACCTGATTCATCCCCATCCGACGGAAGATCCCGCGGAGACCGCGCGCGCGGCGCCGTTCCTTGCGAAGCTGCGCAGTTTCATGGAGCGGGTGGACTCCGAGGAGATCGACCGCACCGGAGAGATTCCGGAGCCGCTGGTGCAGGAGCTGCGCGACATGGGCGCGTTCGGCATCAAGATTCCGAAGGAGTACGGCGGGCTGGGTCTCTCGCAGCTCACGTACACTCGCGCGATGCAGTTGGTAACGTCGAAGGACGGCTCGCTCGTCGCGCTGCTTTCTGCGAGCCAGTCCATCGGACTGCCGCAGCCGCTCAAGCTGTTCGGCACCGACGCCCAGAAGCGGAAGTATTTCCCGCGCCTCGCGCGCGGGGCGATCTCGGCGTTCGCGCTCACGGAAGTCGATGCCGGCTCGGACCCGGCGAACATGACGACGACCGCTACGCCGTCGGAGGACGGAAGCCACTTTATTCTCAACGGCGAGAAGCTGTGGTGCACCAACGGCACGCGCGCGGAACTGCTGGTGGTGATGGCGCGTACTCCCGACGTCGTAGTGGATGGAAAGGCGCAAAAACAGATCACGGCATTCATCGTCGAGACGTCAATGCCCGGTGTGCGCGTCGCGCAGCGGCTGAGGTTCATGGGGCTCAAGGCGATCGAGAACGGGCTGATGAGCTTCGAGAACGTTCGCGTTCCGCGGGAGAACATCCTGGGTGAGGAGGGTCGCGGCCTCAAGCTCGCGCTGGTCACGCTGAACACCGGCAGGCTCACGCTGCCAGCCGGTTGCGCGGGCGCCGGGAAGCAGATGATCAACGTCGCCCGCACCTGGGCGAGCGAGCGGGTGCAGTGGGGCCAGGCAATCGGAAAGCACGAGGCGGTGGCGCAGAAGATCGCCCGAATGACCGCGACGACGTTCGCGATGGAAGCCGTCGCCGAGCTGTCCACGATGCTGTACGAGCGCGGCGATTACGACATCCGGCTCGAAGCAGCAATCGCCAAGCTGTACAACTCGGAGGCTGGTTGGCGCATCATCGACGACGCGCTGCAGATCCGCGGCGGGCGCGGGTACGAGACCGCGACTTCGCTGTTGAGTCGCGGAGAGCCAGGCATTCCAGTGGAGCGAGCGATGCGCGACTCCCGTATCAATCTGATCTTCGAGGGTTCGTCGGAGATCATGCGACTGTTCATCGCGCGCGAGGCCGTGGATCACCACTTCGCGCTCGCGTTCGACATCGTGAATCCGACGATGGGGACAAAGCAGAAGCTGCGCGCACTGGCCAAGGCGATGCCGTTTTACATGTCGTGGTATCCGTCGCGCTGGTCGCCGGCGCAGCAGGTAAAGGGCTACGCGGAGTTCGGGACGCTCGCTCGGCACGTCCGGTACATCGAGCGAACGACACGGCGACTGGGCCGCGCGCTGTTTCACGCGATGGTTCGTTTCGGACCGAAGCTCGAGAAGCGCCAGATGGTGCTGTTCCGCGCGGTGGACATCGGGGCGGAGCTGTATGCGATGTCGGCGGCGTGCGTGCGGGCGCACATGCTGAAGCAGAGCGGCAATGCCGGCGGGATGGAGCTCGCGGACGTGTTTTGCCGGGAGGCGCGAGGGCGGATAGAGAACAACTTCGACGACCTGTACGGCAAGCACGACAAGGCGCTGTACAGGCTCGCAATGCAGGTGTTGCGCGGGGAGCATGAATGGTTGGAGCAGGGGATCGTATCCGCCACGCAGGAAGCCCCGAGATAAGCGATTCCGTTTAGGAATTCAGAACGCGCTCGCAAAAAAAAAGGCGCCTCCGAGGAGGCGCCGCAGTTTCGAGCCTGATCCAGCTTACATCGCCGGCCGGTCCGGGTCTGCTGTTCCTCCACGAGGAACGCTGAACTGCAGCCCCTTGGTGTATGGTCCGCCCTGCCCCTGCTTGAATGCCATGATTTCCCGGGCGTACATGGCGCGCGCGTCTTCCACGGTGCGCCTACCCGTCGCGATGTCGTTCGCGAGATTCAGGGCGAGGAAATTCGCTTCTTCCTTGTCGCACCGCGCTGACATTTCCCCGTTGGTTCTCTCTACCACCACGCTGCCGTCGTACATCGCCATCTCGTCGTACCGGTCGAGCGGAACGCGGTAATCGATGAACTGCTGCATGACGTCGGGATGTGGTCCCGGGAAAGC
>JACDCY010000018.1 GCA_013817305.1 Gemmatimonadaceae bacterium
CACGTACGTGCCGCGCGCGATGTACTCCTTGAGGATGTCGTTCTGCACGGTGCCGTTGAGCTTGTCGCGCGCGATGCCGCGCTCTTCGGCAACCACGATGTACATCGCGAGCAGCGTGGACGCCGTCGCATTGATGGTCATCGAGGTGGACACCTTGTCCAACGGGATGTCCGCGAACAGCTCGTGCATGTCCTCGACGGTGTCGATCGCGACGCCGGCACGGCCGACCTCGCCGAGCGCGCGCGGCGAGTCCGAATCGATCCCCATCTGCGTGGGAAGATCGAAGGCAACAGACAAACCGGTCTGACCGGCGGCCAACAGATGCTTGAAGCGGCTGTTGGTCTCGGCAGCGGTGCCGAAGCCGGCGTACTGCCGCATGGTCCAGAGACGGCCGCGATACATTGTGGGCTGCACACCCCGCGTGTACGGCCACTCGCCCGGCTCTCCCAGGTTACGCCTGTAATTGATGTCGGCATCTTCCGGCCGGTAGACCGGCGCGACCGGAATGCCGGACGGCGAATTACGCTCCGCGCTCAGGCCCCGACGCCTGTGAGCGCGCCGCCGAGCATGGACTCCGCCAGCTCCACGTTCGACTTGCTGCCGATGAACAGCGGAGTGCGTTGGTGCAGCTCGGTGGGCGCGATATCGAGAACCCGGCGCTCGCCGTCGCTGGCGGCGCCGCCCGCCTGCTCGGCGATGAAGCCGAGCGGGTTGGCCTCGTACAGCAGACGGAGCTTGCCCTTGGGACTCTTGCTCTGCGCGGGATACGCGAAGATTCCGCCGCCGAGCAGGTTGCGATGGAAGTCGGCCACCAGCGAGCCGACGTACCGCGAGCTCGTGCCGCTCCGCTTCTTGCCGTCGCCCTTCCGGTAGCGCTGCATCAGATCCTTGACCGTGTCGCTCCAGAGCGGCTCGTACGAATCGTTCACCGACAGATACCGCCCCGGATCGGGCATGCGGATATTGGGATGCGACAGCAGGAACTCGCCGATCGCGGGGTCGAGCGTAAAGCCGTGCACGCCCTGCCCCGTCGTGTACACCATCATCGTGCTCGAGCCGTAGATCACGTACCCGGCTGCCACCTGCCTGCGTCCCGGCTGGAGCATGTCTTCCATCTCGCCGCGTGCGCCGCGCGTGATCTTGCGCAGCACCGAGAAGATGGTGCCGACCGGAACGTTGACGTCGATGTTGGACGAGCCGTCGAGCGGATCGAACAGCAGCACGTACTTGCCGCAGCGGAACTGGTCCGGGATCGGGATGATGTCCGGCTCTTCCTCCGACGCCATCGCGCACAGGCGGCCGCCGTGGTCCATCGCCTTGATGATGATGTCGTTGGCCAGGACGTCGAGCTTCTGCTGCACTTCGCCCTGGACGTTGCTGTTCTCGGTGGCGCCCAGAATGTCGGCGAGGCCGGCGTTGCGGACCTTGCTGGCGATCATCTTGGCCGCGAGCGCGAGGTCATACAGAATTCCGGACAGCTCGCCGGTCGCCTCGGGGTGGAGGCGCTCCTGCTCTATGATGTACCGGTCGATCGTAACGACCGACACTGCTGTGTGTTTGACCACTTAAACGTCCTTCGAAGAAGAAGACGCGGGATCACCAACCCTTCGCGCGGCAAAGCTCCGCGCTTCCCGCTCGAAAAGGTTCTCGAAATAGCCGCGGCGAATCGTCTCCCAAATGTAGCGAAAAGGAAACGTTCTGCTCTCGCCAAATTGCTGTACGTGCCGAAGCTCGTGCAAGAGCAATTCCGGCGACGGGTCGATCTCCCGCGCGACGAATACGGTGCGTCCGAGCGTCACGGCGTCAACCCGGCGGCGGCCCAGCAGCCATCCGCCTACGAGCACTGGCAGTCCGCCCAGGCGAAAGCGCGCGCCGTGGAGCTCGGGATAGCGCGCGAGCACCTCCGACCGCAGCGAGACCGGCCTGCCAAGGAGCGCGCGCATCATTGCGGCGCCAGCTCCCAATCGCCGTCGCGGGCGCGAACCCGTATGCGCTTGCCGTCCGTCGAGACCACGACGGTCCCGAACTGGTCCGTGCGATACACGGCGGCGCCGGAACGCGCGAGCCTGGCAACCACAGCCGTACTGGGATGCCGGTAGCCGTTGTCCCTGCCCACCGAGATCAGCGCGACGCGCGGTCGCGCGGCGGCGAGAAACCTTTCCGATGAGCTCGTGGAGCTGCCATGGTGCGCCACTTTCAGCACGTCCGCGCGAAGGTTGATGCTGTCGTTCTGGACCAGCCACTGCTCCAGTTCATGTTCGGCGTCTCCAACGAGCAGGAATCGAACCGCGCCGAACTGGACGCGCGCGATCGTGCTTGCCTCGTTGGGGTCCTTGAGCGTGCTGGCCCACGCCGAATCGGGTGCGAGAAACCTTACGGTCAGCCCGTCGACCACCAGCGAATCGCCCGGGCGGACACGGCTCCACCGGGTTCCCGACCTGGATGCGGTCGCGAGCGCCTCCGCATACGACCCGGTTGGCGCCACGAAGCCGGGGTCGTGGAAGGTGCGCGGCTCGAGCGCCTCAATGATGGTAGCTGCGCCGCCCACATGGTCGTTGTGCGGATGTGAGAGTACGAACGCCGCGAGCCTCCCTCCGCGGCGGGCGAGATACGGAATGATGACCGATCGCCCCGCGTCCCCCGAGCGCCAGGCTCGGCCGGCGTCGAATAGAATCCAGTTTCCGCGGATGGTGCGGAAGGCCACCGCGTCACCCTGCCCCACGTCCAGCATGTGCAGCTCGATCTCGCGGCGCGTGGGCGGCGGAAGGAGTGGATACCACAGCGCGCCGCCAAGCGCGAGGGCGGCGAGCAGCGCGGGCCTCGCGCTGAAGCGCGCGGATGCAGCCACGATGAGCGAGACCATGGCCAATCCGCACAGGAGCGTGGTGATGAGCGACGGTGTCACCTGCACCGATGAGTGCGGGACGGCGGCGGCACGAACTGCGATCCCGTCGAAAACACGCAGCAGTGGTACCGTTCCGTCCGCCACGAACTGAGCCGCTGCATCGACCGGAACCAGCATCGCCAGAAACAGCATCGGCTGGAGGATCGTGATGACCGGAGCGGCGAGCACGTTCGACGCCGGCCCGATGAGACTCAACCGTCCGAAGTACCAGGCAATCAGCGGCGCGGTCACCATGGTCGCGATGACTGACGGCAGCAGCTGGTTGGACGCCGCGAGCTTCCAGCCATCGATTCGCGGCACGATCCACCGCCGCGTGATGCTCGCACTGGCCGTCAGCCCGGCCATTCCCACGACGCTCAACTGGTAGCCGAGTGAGAGCACGTTGCGCGGCTCGTACAGCGGAATCGCCGCGCCGATGGCGAGCGACGCCCAGGGCGAGGTGGGACGCTGCGCGATCCGGCTCGACGCCATGACGCTCAACATCACCGCCGAGCGGAGCGCGGGCGCCGGCGCTCCGATCACAGCGACGTACACCCACACGATGACGAGCGAGAGGATCGCCGCGCGCGCGCGGCCGAGCGCCATCGCGGCGAGCAGCAGCTCGACCGCACCGGCTACGATCGCGACGTGCAGGCCCGAGATGGAAAGCATGTGCACCAGCCCGGCGTCGGCGTAGCGCTGGCGGACTTCAGGGCCGAGGTCCTGCTGCTCGGCTATGAGCAGGGCTTTGGCCATCGGCGCGTCGTTCCCGAACAGCCGCTCGATTCGTTTCGCCGCTCTCGCGCGGACACGCTCGAGTGCCGGGGCCGCGTCAGGGGAGGCGACCGACCGCGTGAACCGGTGAATCGGCTTGGGTGGCTCGGTCAGCGCGACGGCGAGCCCGCTGGCGAGCAGCGCGGCTACTGCGAGCGTGTACCATTTGCGGGTGAGCAGGCCGTGGATCACCGCCGCGGCAGAAACAGTCGCTACGAGGACGGTGATGCGGTGATCCGGCGCGAAGCCGGCGATCAGCCCCGCGGCGTAAGCGAGGCACGCGGTGGCGATGAGAGGCACGCCGAGCAGGATGGCCGTCCGCGGCTTCTGCAACGACAGCTACGTGTTGCTGGTACAAGCGATGGAGCGCGGCGCAGCGCCGCGATCGAGCGCCGGCGGGGTGCAAGCTATGGGTGTCGAGTGTGTGAGTTGGAGTGGTGAGTTGCCGACTCAGAACTCCCGGCTCACAAACTCCTACTCAAAGCTTGCATCCCGCCTGCCTACACCAGGAGCCTACCCCGCGAGAGGCAGCTGAGCCCGCTCCGATGCTGCTGTTCCTGTAAACGTCGAACCTGTCGTCCCGGTAAGCTCTACAGTCAGATAGCTGCCAATCAGCGACGGCTCCCCCGGAATGATCACCGTCTTGAAATCCCGCGTTCGAGCCTGAAGCAAGCCGCCGCGCCGCGCCTGCTTCTCCACCAGCACTTCGTGCCGCTCGCCGAGCGCGGCCATGTTCGCGCGTCGCGTGCCGGCGCGCATGGTCGTTATGAGGCGGGCGAGTCTCTCGCTCGCCACTTCGTCCGGGACGTCGTCGGCCGCGGGAAAGCGCGTCGCGGCCGTTCCCTCCCGCGCCGAAAACTTGAACGTGTACGCGTCGTTGAAAACGATGTCGCGGACCGCGCTCAGGGTCGCCTCGAAATCTTCCTCTGATTCTCCGGGGAATCCGACGATGATGTCGGTTGTCAGGCCCAGCCCGGGGATCGCGGCGCGCAGCCGGTCGGCACACGCGAAATATTCCTCGCGGGTGTACCGCCGGAGCATTCGCTTGAGCACCCTCGTGGAGCCGGACTGCATTGGCAGGTGAACGTGCTCGCAAACCTCGGGTGTCTCCGCGATCGCGGCGATGACACGCTCGCTGAAATCGTTCGGGTGCGGACTGGTGAATCGCACCCGCCGGATGCCGTCTACGCGCGAGACCGCGCGCAACAGATCGGCGAAGTCGTGCGTGCCGTCGTTGTAGGAGTTCACCGTCTGGCCGAGCAGCACGACCTCCGTGATTCCGTCCGCGACGACCTGCTCCACCTCGCGCACGGCGTCCAGTAGAGGCCGGCTGCGCTCCGGGCCACGCGTCGTGGGAACGATGCAGTACGTGCACCGGTAGTCGCACCCGCGCTGAACGGGGATCCACGCCTTCACACCTTCGAACCGCCTCGCGTTGAATCCCTGATAGTGCTCCGCCAGGTCGAATTCGACCGCGGACGCGCGCTCACCTTCGCGGGCGCGCTCGATCAGGTCAGGGAGCGCCCGGTATCCATCCGGGCCGATCACGAGGCTCACATGCTTCGCGCGATCGAACAGGCGGGGACCGAGCCGCTGCGCCATGCATCCCGTGACGCCGACAATGGCACCCTCTTTCATGTGCCGCTTCAGCTCACCGAGCCGCCCGAGCACCCGCTGCTCGGCGTGGTCGCGGATGGCGCACGTATTCACGAGGATCACATCGGCTGCATCGGGCGTTGCTACGCTGGAATAACCGAGCTCACTCAGCTTCCCGAGAATCAGCTCCGAGTCGCTGACGTTCATCTGGCAGCCGTACGTCTCCACATACACCGTGCTGCTCATGCGTCGCGCTCGGCCGACGTCGTCGCCCTGACAGGAAGAAGCACAAAGAACTTGCTCCCCTCTCCCTCCCTGCTCTTCACCCAGATTTTTCCGCCATGTGCTTCCGCGGCCAGCTTGCAAAAGGCCAACCCGAGCCCCGAGCTCCGGACGTTCGGCAGACGCGCAGTCTTCACCTGCCGGAATTTCTGAAAGATGATCTCGTGGTATTCCTCCGGGATGCCCGGCCCGTTGTCGGTCACCGCGAAAAGGATCCCGTCCCCGTCGATGCGCGCGCGGATCTCCACCGCGACCCCGGAGCCCGCAGAATGCACCAGCGCATTCTGCAGCAGATTGGAGAACAGGCGCTTGAGAATCATCCTGTCGCCCTCGAATACGGGCGAATCATCGTCGACGTCCACGGTCACGACCGCGGCCTCCTGAGCCAGGCGCACTTCCCACTCGGCGACCAGCTCGGCGAGAAACGCGCCGGGCGCGACCGGCTCGATGCGCAACGTGAGGCTGGCGTCCTCGATCCGCGCTACTTCCAGCAAATCATCGATCAGAGCCAGCAGCTCCTCCGCTTTTTGCTCGGCGTCGCCGAGCACGCGATTCTGCACGGATGTCAATCCGCCGAAGTCGCCGTCCGTCACCATCTCGAGACTGGCCAGCACGGATGTCAGCGGAGTCTTGAGGTCGTGCACGATCATCTTCATCAGGTCTTCGCGAACCTTCTCGAGCTCGCGAAGCTTGCGATAGCTGTCCTCGAGCGCGTCGGTGACCGCTTTCAGCTTGAGCAGGCTTCGAACCCGCGCGCCAAGCACGAGACGGTTGTGCGGCTTCGTCAGGAAATCGTCGCCGCCCGCCTCGATGCCCTTCACCCTGTCGCTCGTGTCGTTGAGCGCGGTGACGAAGATCACGGGGATGCGCGCGGTCCGCGGGTCGCGCTTGATACGGCGACACACCTCGAAACCGGTCGAGCGGTCTTCCACGCCGAGATCGCCCGCGGGCATCGCGACGTCGAGTATGCACAGGTCCGGGCGCTCCGCAAAGCACATGGCGACGGCGGACGGCCCGTCCCTCGCGGCGATGATCCGGTAATCGAGGGTGTTGAGCTGGTCGACGAGGAGCTCGACGTTCGCCTGGACGTCGTCCGCGACGAGGATCAGCGGCTGGTGCGCGGCCTCGGTCGCGGTCATCGCGTCACGGTCTTACGCGGATACCGAAGCTGAAGATGTACGCGGTTTCCGTGACGGCGCCGAGGTTCACATTGTGCTCCGGCTTGCGGGTCGCGCGCGCGACGCCCACGTCCAGTTGCGACCTGCCGACTCCGAGCGGGAGCCCAAAACCGCCGGAGAATGCGAGCTCGTTCACCTTGGACTGATCACCGCCGGGGGCAGTGCCGACGCCGAACGGCAATCCGCGGTATCTGGCGCCGAGCCGCAAGGCGACTGTGCGGCGTCCGATCGTCGGGCCGGCCACTTCCGCACCGACGCCGTAATCCCACGAATCGAACGCGCGCATTCTGCTGCCGGCCCCGCGAAGCGATTCCATGGCAGACCACTCGTCGAAGCTGGCGCGCGCCGAGAGACCCACTCCGGAAATTCCGGTATAGGTCGCGCCGACGCCATATCGCATGGGCAGTTTCGCAGTCGAGAGCAGTGTGTCACCCGCGTGCGCCTCGATGTCGCCGCCGGCGCGTACCGAAGCCGCCAGGCCCAGGGCTCGCGCAGGCCGCCAGATCAGCCCCGCCGACGCTGCTAGCGCGCCGTAGCTGATGTCGGATTGCATCGTAGTCCCGGAGAAGGTCACCGTGTCCGGGAAACGCTGCTCTATCGCGATTCGGTTCTCGCCGGAAAAAACGTGTCCCGCGACACCGACCTGAAAGCGCGGCGACATGTTGTACGCGAGCGCGAGCCGGAAATCGGTGATGCCGCCGTTGCTCGAGAAAAGCTCTGTCGCTTCGACGATCGTCCCGCCGATGTCACGCTCTGCCGTCGATCTGCTGCTCCAGGTGCGGTCCAGAAAAGTGGACGCTGACACCTGCCCGATGAAACGCCGGCCGAGTGGCACGGACACCCCGACCATCGGAAAGCGCGCCGTGGTGGTGCGCGCGGTCGCGCCTGACGCCTTGACCGTTCTGAGCTCCGGCTCGTACTGCATGAACAGCACATTCGCGCCCCATAGAGCGGCGGCGGCCGGGTTGATTGCCGAAGACGGATCGAGCTCCGCTGGTCCACCTCCCAGCGACATCGCGACCGTGCTCAGTTGGCCCGGCGGATATCCGAATCCCTGGGTGCTGAGATTTCCCTGTGCGGCCGCGCTGCCCGTACCGAGCGCGAGCGTAAGGGCACCAGCCAGAAGGAAGCGCGTCATGGTAGTCCGAATGGGTTGGCCGGCGTGTAGCTGATCCGCAATCTCGGGCGCAGCGCTGGCCCCGCCTCGACGCTGAAGAACCAGGCCTGAGGGGCCGAGACGCCCTCGCGCGCGCTTCGCAGCACGATCGCGCGCGGGCCGAGCGTGTCGCCCTGGGCGCGCCATATCCTCAGCACCGGCGCGATGTCTATCTCACGGGCCCCTGATGCATTCGCGGCCACTCGCAAGGTGTCGACGCGCGTGAACTCCGCCGCGGCGATCAGGCGCGCGGCCTGCTCGGGGTCCGTAATCGCCTTCCCGGCGATCACGACATGCGTGACGATCGCGACGGTGTCGAGCGGGCCGAAACCGGCGTTGGGCATCTGCTGAAGCAGAAGCGTCGCGCGAATCACGCTCGATGAATCAAGGATCGACGCCGGAATCAGGAACTGCATGTACGTCCGCTTCGGTGGAAGCGCACCGACCAGCAACGACTGCGGCGGACCGCCCGGCGGAGTGAAGACGAGGAGGCGAAAGTCAGCGAACGCCAGCCTCTGCTCCTCATCGGAGGGAGTCTTTGAAAACGGCGTGAACGTCAGCGGCTTGACCGCCGTGTCAGCGGACACACGGAAAGTCAGGGTCGGGGGAACTGCCGACTCACTGGCATAGATGTGGAACTGGCCGGTGGTGCCAGTGATCCGCAGACCGACTCTCAGTCGCGCGTTGGCCCGCGCCTTCGCCAGGACCGTCGCGTTCGATAGCGGCACCCGCACCGTATCCTTGAGATCCGCCGACGCGAACGTCTGCGATCCGATCAACCTGGCCGCCGTGAATAGTGGAAGCAGCGCGGCCGCGGAAGTATCCGTGGCGTCCGTGTCCACGTCGTAAGCGCTCACCGTGATCGGCCCGGCCTGCTGCTTCTCGGAAAGATCCAGCCGCAGCTGCAGCATCGCGCTGTCGACCGTGGTGATCTCGGTCGTGGTGGTATCAGCCAATACCTTCCGAAACCTTTGCGGCAGGCTGTCGAAACGAATGACGACGCGCGAATCCAGCGTGTCACCGCGCGAGGCCAGCAGCATGAACGGCTCCGCGCCAAATGGGGCAGCCGAACCCACCGTCGTGTCGAGCGTGACCGCATCGATGGTGGTATTGATCACATTGATTCCCTGGCCCGGACACAGCTCCGGGCAACCCACGGTGCTCTCGAGCTGCTCGCTGCACGCGGCGGCGAAGAGCACGGCACAGGCGAGCGCCACCGGCGCCAATGCGCGGAATTGCATCATATGCCCGTCGTGGCCAGCAGGTTCGCCGTGAACGGGTGCGGAAGAAGGTCGCCCAGCTTCCAGCACGCTTCGGCACCGTTGCGGCAATAGCTGCGAACCACCAGCTCCGTCGGCGCGAACTCGGCCATTACCTGGAGGCATGCGCCGCACGGCGGCGACGGCTCCTCGGCTTCGGTCGCGATCGCGATGCAATCGAACACCCCCGCTCCGGTAATCACCGCCGAGAATACCGCGACGCGCTCGGCGCAGATGCCGAGGCCGTAGGACGCGTTCTCGACGTTGCAGCCCTGGAACACTGCGCCGTTGCGCGCGTGCAACGCGGCACCAACGGGAAATCCCGAATAGGGAGCGTGCGATCGCTCGAGCGCCGCGAAGGCTGCATCGCGGAGCTTGTGGTCGGCTTGGCGGGTCACTGTATGATCTGGGGCAGAAAGGAAGTGCCGCGGCCGCGGAAGGACACGCCGAGCCACTCGGCGACGGTGGCGCCAAGATCGGAGAACGTCTCCCGGCGGCCCACGCTCGTTGGTCTGACGCGCGCGCCCGCTATCAGGAGCGGGACGCACTCTCGCGAGTGGTCCGTCGATGGCGTGGTTGGATCGTTGCCGTGATCGGCCGTGATGAACAGAAGGTCGTCCTCTTTAAGGGAGCGCACGAGACCGGGTAGCGCTTCGTCGAACTCGAGCAGCGCTCTGTAAAACCCCGCAACATCGTTTCGGTGCCCGTACAGCTGGTCGAAATCTACAAGATTGGCGAGCAGTAACCCACTCCGATCACCCTCGATCCACCTTCGGATCCCGGCGATTCCCTGCGCGTTGGAGGCCGTGTGCTGCGCCGAGATGGACCGGCCTGCGAATAGATCGTCCACTTTCCCCACGCCCCAAGTCTCGATGTCCGCCGTTCGGAGGGCGTCCAGCAGCGTCTCCCCGGGCGGCTCAACCGAGAAGTCCCGCCTGTTGGACGTGCGCCTGTAGGCCCCTTCCTCTCCGTCGAAGGGACGCGCAATCACCCGCGACACGAGCGCGCCGCTACCGCCGTCTTCCTCGAGCTTGATATCCAGAGCGATGGCGCAAGCCGCGTACAGCTCTTCCAGCGGGACGACGCCTTCGTGCGCAGCAATCTGAAAGACAGAATCGGCGGACGTGTAGACGATCCACGCGCCGGTCAGGCGGTGCTCTTTTGCGTAGCGCTCGATCACCGTGGTTCCGCTCGAGACGACGTTTCCGATGACGGGCCTGCCAGTGCGACTCTCGAATTCCGAGAGAACGGCGGGCGGGAATCCGTCAGGGTAGGTCTTGAACGCACGCGCGAGGTGCACGCCAGCTATCTCCCAGTGCCCGGTGGTGCTGTCTTTCCCCGCGGACCGCGGCTCCATCACGCCCCATGCGCCGAGAGGTTGCTCAGCAGGTGGGACACCGTTCAGCGCCGCCAGGTTGCCGAGCCCGTACGCGCGAAGGTTCGGGAGCGTGAATCCAGTCACGGCGCGGGACACGTTCCCGAGCGTGTCGCTGCCAACGTCGCCGTAGAGCCTGGCGTCCGCCGCGCCTCCGCACCCGACTCCGTCGAGCACTATGATCGCGGCCCTGCGGTCAGCCTTCATGGTACAAGCGCTCAGCTCTGCTGTTCAGCCCCACGAGTACTTCATAGGGGGAGATGCCTCCTGAGGCGCCCACCTCGGCCACAGTTATGAGCTCTGCTCCGTCCCGGCCCACGAGGGTCACGACGTCGCCGAGGTCGCAATCGATTTCGGTGACGTCGATCATGATCATGTCCATGGTCACCCGGCCTACGATCGGCACGCGGCGGCCGCGAATGATGACGAACCCCCCCGGCCGGCCTTCGAGACCGACGTTGCGGGGGTAGCCGTCCGCGTAGCCGGCGGCGATCGTCGCGACCCGCATGGCGCGCTTCGCTGTGAGCGTGGCACCGTAGCTCACGGTGTCGCCCGGCTCACACCGGCGAAGATCCGTGACAGGCGCGCGCAGCTGGGCAACCGGCGCGGGCTCGACCGCGGCGCCGGGGACGGCTCCCCCGTAGAGAAACAGACCCGGACGAACGGCGTCATGACCGGATCGGCCGCGGCGTAGCACCGCCGCGCTGTTGTCGGTGTGCTTTATCAGATCGGCGAGTCCGAGCGTTTCGACGGCATCCGCGAAGCGCCGGCTCTGCTCCTCCATGCTCCCGTCATCCAGCTCGGCGGAATGAAAGTGCGTGAACACACCTTCCGGAGGCGATTGAGCCACGGCGTCTTTCAACCCGGCGACCTCGCGCCAGGGCGCGCCCGCCCGCGCCATCCCGGTATCGATCGAGAACTGCCACGGACCCCCCAGCGACTGCCATTTCCGGATTGCGGCGACGGATCCGAGCGATGGGGTGAGACCTGCCGCGTGAGCCGCCGGCAGCTCGCCTTCCAGGAGAGGAGTGAACACGATCACGGGGCGTTGTGTGCCGAGGGCACGGATCTCCTCACCCTCCCGTACCGTGGCCACACCGTACGCGTAAGGATTCAGCGCTTCCAGAGCCCGCACGACGGGTCCGACGCCCATGCCGTACGCATCGGCCTTGACCATCGGGATGAGCCGCGCGCCCGACCTTTCCGCGATCGTGCGCGCGTTGCTTAGCACGGCAGAGAGGTCAACGTGGAGGCGGGCAGGCATGGTGAAAGCTATCAGTGATCAGTGATCGGTGATCAGGCCCCCCGCAAGCCATCGCTCCTTCGCCTCTATACTTCCGTCGTTCCTTGATCCCTGATCCCTGATCACCGAAAGCATCCAGCCATGGAAAAACCTGCCTCCCTCGACGACACCCTCGCCCTCATGCGCGATCTGCGTAAACGCTGCGACTGGGACGCGTCCCAGACGCACGATTCGCTGCGGCCGTATCTCGTGGAGGAGTCGCTGGAGATGGACGATGCGCTTCGGCTCGGCGACGACGCGCTGGTGCGGGAGGAGCTGGGCGACCTGCTCCTCCAGGTGCTGTTCCATTCCGTCGTGGCCGAGGAACGGGGCGCGTTCGATTTTCACGATGTGGCCGCGGGACTGATCGCCAAGATGAAGGCGCGCCACCCGCACCTGTATGGCGACGGAGAGCGCGAATCGTGGGAGCGGATGAAGTCGAAGAAGCGCGCTTCGCTCGCCGACGGCTTGCCCGTCTCCCTCCCGCCCCTGCACCGGGCGCACCGCCTCCAGGACCGCGCCGCCGGCGTCGGGTTCGACTGGCCTGACTCGCAGGGGCCGTCGGACAAGGTTGCCGAAGAGCTGGCCGAAGTCCGCGAGCTGCTCGCGGTAAGCAAGGTGCGCTTCAGCGAGCACGGCGCGCCCGTTCAGGACGAAGCGCACGCGGCGCTTGAAGGAGAGCTGGGCGACCTGCTCTTTGCCTGTGTAAACCTATGCAGGAAGCTGGGCGTTCACTCGTCGCTCGCTCTCGACAAGGCGAACGCGAAATTCCAGCGGCGTTTCGAGGAGGTTGAGCGCGTGGCGGCCGAACGCGGGCTAAACATGGGAGACGCCGGACTGGAGGCGCTCGACGCTATCTGGGATGAGGTGAAACGGGATAGGGAGTAACTGCCCTGCGCCTGCGCCCTGCGTCCTGCGTCCTTAAGGCCTTAGACGGTTCATCATCCTCGGGAACGCGATCGACTCCCGCACGTGCGGCAGGCCGCAAACCCACGAAACGGTGCGCTCCAGGCCGAGCCCGAATCCGGAATGGACAAACGTCCCGTATTTCCGGAGATCCAGGTACCAGCCGTAAGCCTCCACGGGCAGTTTCTCCTCGTGGATGCGCGCGAGCAGCTTGTCGTAGTCGTCCTCGCGCTGCGATCCGCCAATGATCTCGCCATATCCTTCGGGGGCGAGGCAGTCGTTGCAGAGAACGGTGCGTGGATCGGCCGGGTTTTCCTTCATGTAGAAGGCCTTGGCCTCCTTCGGGTAGTTGCACACGAAGATCGGCGTGTCGTAGTCGGCGACAAGCAGACTCTCGTCCTCGGCGCCGAGGTCGTCGCCCCAGACGATGTTGCTCCCCTTGGCCTGAAGCGTCTTCACGGCATCGCCGTAATCGATTCGCGGGAACGGTGCCTTCACCCGCTCAAGTTTGGAGACGTCTCGCTCCAGTTCTTCCAGCTCCGGGCGGCGGCGCTCGACGGCGCGCGCGACTATGTAGGAGACGAACTCTTCCTGCAGCCGCATGTTGTCTTCCGAGTCGTTGAACGCGACTTCGGGCTCGATCATCCAGAACTCGCTCAGGTGGCGTCGGGTCTTCGATTTCTCCGCCCTGAACGTGGGCCCAAAGCAATAGATGCGACCGAAGGCGGCAGCCGCAGCTTCGCCATACAGCTGGCCGGTTTGAGCGAGGTAAGCTGTTCCCTCGTCGAAGTACTCGGTGGCGAAGAGGCCGCTCCGCTCGCCGATGGCGGCGGTGAGGATCGGCGTGTCGACCAGGGTGAAATCGCGCTCGTAGAAGAAGTCCCGAATGGCCTGCTCGATCTCGTGCCGCACCTTCGCGATCGCGCGCTGGCGCGAGCTGCGGAGCCAGAGGTGCCTGTGATCGAGCAGAAAGTCGACCCCGTGCTCCTTCGGCTGGATCGGGTAATCCTGGGGACTCGATCCGGCGATCTCGATGTTGCTGGCCGCGATCTCAAAGCCGCCCGGCGAGCGCTTGTCCTCTCGCACGGTTCCGGTGAGCCTGATGCAGCTTTCCTGGGTCAGGCCGCCGAAACGCTCCCAGACGTCGGGGTCGACCTCACTTTTCACGAGCACCACCTGCGCCGTGCCACTACCGTCCCGCATGACAACAAACGCAATTTTCCCCGATGATCTGACGTGCGTTACCCAACCTTGCACATTGACGGATTGCCCGGCGTGCGCGCCGAGGTCGGCGATCCGTGTTGATGGGGAATTCTTTGACATTCGCTGAGCGGGAGAGAAGGGGCGGCAAGCTAGGCCGCCACGTAATGAGTGTCAACGGAATATGACGCTCCGCGCACGGCTCAGCGCCGGCCTTATCGGCATCGCGTTGGTGCTGCTGATTCCCCTGCTCCTCGCGCTCAACTCGCTGGAGAGGCTGGAAGACACCACTCGGCAACTGCGCGAAACCGATTTCGCCGCGTCCATCACGCTCGGCCGCCTCCGCGCGGCCGCGGACGACATCCGGGCGGCGGAAAACGCTCTTCTGTTCGTGTACGACGACGCCAGCCGCCTCAGGATTGCCGGGCACATCGCCCGAGCCGACAGCTTGGCGGCGCTCCTCGGCGCGTACAATCGCGAGGGGGAGGCCTCCCAGATCCGGGCCTCGCTCGGCCGGATCCGCGAGGCGGCGGCGCTCGAATATGCCGCGGCCACCGAGGCGCGACCGCAAGACGCGGAAGAGATCTCTTCCGTCCGGCTTCTGCCGGAAATCGCGCGAATCAACGCGATTGTGCAACAGACCGAAACCGATCTGCGCGTCCGCACCGGTGAACGGGTGGACGAAGCGGCTGCAATAACGATCGATGCACAGAAGACCGCTGTCGCCGGGCTCGCCATTACGCTGTTGCTCGCGCTGCTGATCGGGCTATGGCTTCTGCGCTCGATCAGCACCCCGGTGTTCTTCCTCGAGCGCGGCATGAAATCCGTGGCCGACGGTGACTTCTCCTACCGCCTCCCGTATACCGCAAGGCGACGTGATGAATTCGGCCGCCTTGCCGGCAGTTACGAATCGATGACCCGCCAGTTAGCCGAGCTCGACAAGCTCAAGGCGGAATTCATTTCGGTGGCGTCGCACGAGCTCAAGACTCCGATCAACGTGATCGTCGGGTATCTGGAGCTCCTTCGAGAGGGGATTTATGGGCAGATGCCGCCGAAGCAGGTTGAAGTCTGCGGCATCATGGAGAAGCAGGCGCACACGCTCACCCGACTGACCCGCCAGCTGCTGGACGTCAGCAGGTTCGAAGCCGGGGGCGGGAAAGTCGACCCGCGCAAAGTCGATCCCGCGCGCTTTCTCGATCACCTCGAGGCAGCATTCCAGGGCCTGTCCGTGCAGCGTGGCATCGCGTTTTCCGTGGAACGCTCGGACTCGCTTCCCGCGGAGGTGCAGTGGGACGAAGACAGGATCAACGAGGTCCTTGGCAACTTGCTGTCCAACGCTTTCAAGTTCACGCATCGCGATGGCGCTGTGACGCTGGCCGCGCGTAGCGACGCGTCCAACGTACATTTCACGGTCGCGGATACCGGCGCGGGCATCGCGGCCGACCAGCTCCCTCACGTCTTTGAGAAGTTCTACCAGGCCGACAATCAGGCATCAGCCGCTCTCAAGGGCACGGGCTTGGGACTTGCGATTGCAAGACAGATCGTGGAGGCACACAACGGCACGATTACGGTGGACAGTGTCCAGGGCGTGGGCACTACTTTCCACCTCACGCTGCCGATAGTCGCGAAGGTCGTCCATCGCGCAACCGATCTGGCCTAGACAAAATGAGAGCTGAAAGAGTCATCGTCGCCATCACGCTTGCGCTCGCGCTCCATGCATGCGCGTCCGCCCCGAATCCGGCTCCGGGAGCGCTGAGGCCGGACGAGTGGGGAGCCCTGATCAATACCACGGACTCACTCGCGAATGTGGGGCGGCATGCGGCGGCGGACAGCGCGCTGTTAGCCTTCGAGCAGGCCCACGCGGGCACGCGCGCGGCATCGGAAGTGAAGTTCTGGCGGGCGCTCTACAAGCTGGATCCCAGGAGCGCCGCCTCGACGCGCGCCGAGGGGAGGGCGATGATGGACTCCTACGCGTCCTCGCCTGAGGCGTCCTGGTACCGCGCCCAGGCGAACGTCCTGAGGCATCTGGCGGGGGAGATCGCCGCCGCCGAGCAGGCTGGAGGCGATCCGATCATCGTCCCCGGGGACAACACCACCGCGGGGCTCGCCGCCCGGGACCGCGTCATTCGCACTCAGCGCGCCGAGATAGAGCGACTTAACGCCGAGATAGTGCGACTGAACGCCGAGTTGGAGCGCATCAAGCGCCGGCTCGCCGCGCCTACTCCCTAGCCCACCCGAAACAGCTCCAGCGCCCGCGGGAAGCGCGCGCTCAGCGCCCGCTTCAACCCCGCGTTCTGCGGCTTTTCGAGCGCGGGGTCGTCGGCGAGCGTGTCCTCGGCTGCCTTGCGCGCCAGCACGTTGAGCTTCTCGTCGCGCACCAGGTCGGCAATACGCAGCAACGCTTCGCCGCTCTGCTGCTGGCCGAACAGATCACCCATCCCGCGAATCCTGAGATCCGCGCGCGCTATCTCGAAGCCGTCGTCCGTCGACGCGAACAGCTCCAACCTCTGCATGGATTCCTGCCCCGCGTCACCCAGCAGGATGCAATAGGAGCTCTCGGCGCCGCGGCCAACGCGGCCGCGCAGCTGGTGCAGCTGCGACAGGCCGAACCGCTCGGGATGCTCGATCAACATGACCGTAGCGTTCGCGACGTCGATCCCGACCTCGATGACCGTGGTCGCTACCAGAATGTCGATCTCACCATCCCGGAACTGACGCATCGTGGTCTCGCGCTGGTCCGACGGAATCCGACCGTGCAGCAGCGCTACACGCAGTCCGGTAAACGCCCCGACCGATAGCTGCTCGTACATCGTGGTCGCGGCCTTGAGATCCGTCTTCTCTGATTCTTCGATCACCGGGTACACGACGTACGCCTGCCGCCCTACTTCCACCTGGGAGCGGACGAACGACAGGACCTTGTCCCGTCCCTTTCCCCGCCGCAGCACCGTAGCGACAGGCTGTCTCCCCGGCGGGCGCTCGTCCAGTGTACTGACGTCGAGATCTCCATACACCGTGAGCGCGAGCGAACGCGGAATCGGCGTGGCACTCAGCAGCAGCACGTCGGGCGTCTGACCCTTCTTCGCGAGCGCGGCTCGCTGCTCCACGCCGAACCGGTGCTGCTCGTCGATGGCGACGAACCCCAGCCGGCCGAAAGCCGTTGTCGATTGCACCAGCGCATGCGTACCGATAGCGATGACGGGCTCATCTGTCTTCAGACGCGCTTCCAGCGCAACGCGTGACTTCGTCTTGACGCTGCCGGTCAGCAGCAGCGGCTCGATCTGCAGCGGTGCGAGCAGCCGGGTCAGCGTCCTGTAATGCTGCTCGGCGAGCAGCTCAGTCGGCGCCATGATCGCCGCCTGGTAGCCGTTCTCGTACGCGAGCAGCGCGGCGAACAGCGCGACGATCGTCTTTCCGCTCCCGACATCCCCCTGAAGCAGCCGGTGCATGCGCCGCTCGCCGCACATGTCCGCGAAGATCTCGCGCAGCACGCGCACCTGCGCGCCGGTAAGGTCGAAGGGCAGATCCGATTTAAGCTTCGTCGTCAGCTCGCGCTTGTTCACGAACCGGATACCGCGACGCGCGGTGCACGCCAACGCATGGGCGCGACGGTGCAGCAGCTGCACGAACATCAGCTCGTCGAATGCCAGCCGGTCCCGTCCCTGCTCCGCCTCGTGAATCGACGTCGGCCGGTGCACCATGCGCAGCGCGTCGGCGAGCGGAGGCAGCTTCAGCTGCTTCAAAAGCGGCCGCGGCAGATGGTCTGTCGTGCGCGCCAGCAGCGTGTCGAGGTGCGCGTCAACGATCGATCGGATCGTCCTGAACGTCAGACCTTCGGTGGCCGGATAAACGGAGAACACGCGGCCCGGGGACGCGCCGGGATCGTCCGGCCCCAGATTCACGAACTCGCGCGGCGCCAGCTGCCGCCCGTGGTAGAACCGGATCGGGCCGCTCAACAGCAGCACATCTCCCTTGTCTATCGACCGGTCCAGAAATGGCTGCCCCGGCCAGGCGGCTTCGAGCATTCCGCTCCGGTCCTGCACGACCGCCTGGAAGATTCTTAAGCCTTTTCTCGTCGGGAGCACTCCCTTCGAGACCACCTTCCCGACGACCGTCGCATCCATTCCGACGTCCACCTTCGAGATGGGCGTGATGCTGCTCGCATCCTCGTACCGGTGCGGGATGTGGAAGAGCAGATCACCGGCGCGCGTGATGCCAAGCTTGCGAAACGCTTCGGCGCGGATGGGGCCGACGCCCTTGAGATACCCGACCGGCGTGTCCAGTGCGACCCGCCCTGCCGGCGGCATCAGTCGCCGATCACTTCGCGCGCGAACTCGGCGGGGTCGAACGGGATGAGATCGTCGAGCTTCTCACCCACGCCAAGGAACTTGACCGGCACGTCCAGCGTCTGGTGCACCGCGACAACGATCCCACCCCGCGCGGAACCGTCCACCTTGTTCATGACGATCCCCGTCACGGGCACCGCGGCGGAGAATGTGGTGGCCTGGGCTATGGCGTTCTGCCCAATCGTGCCATCCAGCACGAGGAGCGTCTCGTGCGGCGCGCCGGGAAGCCGCTTGCCGATCACGCGGTGTATCTTGCGCATCTCCTCGAGCAGCGCGTCGCTGGTGTGCAGGCGCCCGGCGGTGTCGATGATCGCGACGTCCGCGTTGCGCGCCACCGCCGCGTCCACGGTCTCGAACGCCACCGAGGCGGGATCGGTTCCGGCGCGCGCGCCAACAAACTCGGCGCCTGCGCGATCGGCCCACTGCTTGAGCTGATCGACCGCGCCAGCGCGAAACGTGTCAGCCGCTCCGAGGACGATCTTGGCTCTCCCCTCGCGCCTGAGGCGGGCCGCGAGCTTGCCCACGAAGGTCGTTTTGCCGGCGCCGTTCACGCCGATGACGAGAATGACGGTGGGTGTGCCGGTCGCGAGGCGCAAGGCGGGGTCGCTGTTCCCCGCGCGCAGCGCGGCCTCGATTCCAGAGCGAAGCGCTCCGCGGAAATCCGGCTCCGTTCGGATCTTGCCGAGCTTCGCGAGCCTCTCGAGGTCGGCGACGAGCTGCATCGTCGTCGCTACGCCGAGGTCGGCCTCGAGCAGGATCTCTTCGACGCGCTCGAGCGAGCCAGGGCTGACTCCGCCTTTGGCGAGGACGGCGACATCCATGAGAGCGACGTCGCGAAGGCGGCTCCAAAGGGAGCGAGCGGGAACATCGCCCGGGCGACGGATTAATCTCGGCATTGGAACGGAAAACTAAAGAACGGGGAGGGAAAAGCGGCGCGCGGTGTGCGTTAACCGTTATCGCGTGTGCCCGTCAGGACGTGACTGCGGTGGGAATGAGAGGGATGTGCCAGCCGCCGTTCACGGCCTTACAGAAAACGGTTTGACGGGCAACGCACACCGCGCGCCCCCCTTCCAGCCCTATTCGCCGCCCGAAGTCGCCGAGGAAAAATCTTTAAGGAACGACAGCGCCCGATTCCGCTGTTGGAGGAACGTCCCTCTCTCGGATGATCCGATCGGTTCTCCGCCCCGCATCTGCAGCGCGACGCGCGGATTTTTCTGCACTCCGCTCACGAGCACCTCGAAATGCAGGTGTGGCCCGCTCGCGAGGCCCGTCATGCCCACGTAGCCGATCGTGCTTCCGATTCCGACCCGGCTCCCGCGATGCACTCCCTTGGCAAACGCCCGGAGGTGCGCGTACCGGCTGACGTAGCCGTTGCGGTGGCGGACGTCGAGCACATTGCCGTAGCCGCCCTTGCGTCCCGCGAAGATCACGACGCCGTCGCCGACCGAGCGCACGGGAGTGCCCGAGGCCGCGGCGTAGTCGGTGCCCTTGTGCGCGCGCCAGCGTCCGAGAACCGGGTGGCGGCGCATTCCGAAAACACTGGATATCCGGCGAAAGTTGAGCGGGGCGCGGAGAAATGCGGCGCGCATCGACTTGCCTTCCGCGTCGAAGTACTCGCCGCCCGCGACGTTGCTGCGAAAGAGAATCGCCTGGATCTCCCTGCCCGACAGCTCCATGGTCGCGCCGAGGACCTTGTTCGTGAACACCGCGCCCGTGGGCTCCTGGATCCGCTCGACCACGACACCGAACTTGTCACCCACCTGCAGGTCCTTGCTCATGTCCACCCGATACTCGTAGATGTCGGCCAGGAGCCAGGCGAGACGATGGCGCTGCCCGCGGGGGAGAACGCCGTCGGAGAACTGGTCCAGAGCTGCGTAAAGGCTCGACCTGATCGTGCCCGTGACCGCAACGGTGTCGATGATCCTATTGCTGTTGGCGACAACCAGAACGGGAGTAACGATCGGGTCGAAGGCGTATGGGATGACCGGGACATCGGCTTGGTCGCGACCGAGCACGCGCATCGGATCGATTTCGCGCGCAGAGAGCAGATCGCCGGCCCTTGCTGCAGGTGCCGGCGGTGTCAGTCTCAAAGCCCCGATTGCAAGCGCTCCGACAACCGTGTAGGTGATGGAGCGCGCCCATGACAGCCTCAATCCATTTGTCTCCGAATGAACGTCGGGATCTCCATGTCGGCGAGATCCTGATCCTGAACATCCTGTTTCAGCTGCTTGTCCGGCAGTGACGACCCGGACGGTGACTGAGTCACGCGCCGCAAGCCATCTGTTCCCGTTCCGACCTGCTGAATGCCCCTGGTCGTCCTCGCAACCCCGGCCTGACGCTGCGCCGGGAACGGGATAACTGGGGACCCCTTTCCATGCCCCTGGGAAATAGTGGCCCCCTGGACGGCACTATTATTGGGGTTGTCGAAGCCCGTCGCAATGACTGTTACGCGAATTTCTCCGCCCATGGCAGGTTCGTGGACCGCTCCGAAGATGATTTCGGCGTCCGATCCGGCTGCATCGTGGATGATTTCGCTGATCTGGTAGACCTCTCCAAGCGTCATGTCGGGGCCGCCCGTGATGTTGAGCAGGACTCCCGTGGCCCCCGCGATCGAGACGTTGTCGAGCAGTGGGCTGGCGATAGCCTGTTGGGCCGCCTCGGTGGCGCGGTTGTCCCCGCGGCCCATGCCGGTGCCCATCAGGGCCGACCCGCCCTCCTGCATGACTGTGCGGACGTCCGCGAAGTCGACGTTCACGAGACCGGTGACGCTGATCAGCGACGATATACCCTGGGTCGCGTGCAGCAGGACCTCGTCCGCCTTCTTCAGCGCGTCCTGGAACGGGATACCCTTGCCGACGACGGCGAGCAGCCGCTCGTTCGGCACCACGATCATCGTGTCCACGTACTTCCGCATCTCGGCGATGCCGAGCTCGGCCTGCCGCATCCGCTTCCGCCCCTCGAACAGGAAGGGCCGCGTGACGATTCCGACGGTGAGCGCGCCTGCCTCGTGCGCCAGCTCGCACACTATCGGCGCGGCGCCAGTGCCCGTGCCGCCGCCCATGCCGCAGGTGACGAACACGAGGTCCGCGTTCTGAAGCGCGCGCGACACGTCCTCCCTGCTTTCCTCCACCGCCTGACGCCCGACCTCGGGGCGCGCGCCGGCACCGAGCCCGCGCGTGAGCTTTTTCCCGATCTGGATTTTTACATCCGACTTCGAGTTCAGGAGCGCCTGCGCATCGGTATTCACCGATATGAATTCCACGCCCTGGAGGTGCTCGTCGATCATGCGGTTGACTGCATTTCCGCCACCGCCGCCGACACCGACCACCTTCATCCGCGCGGCTTGCGACTCGCTCTCGTCGAACTCGAATACCATGGTCAAGACTCTCTCTCCACTGGTGTATAACACCAGAGGTTTGGGGAAAACTGGTGCCGAATATATGGTGCCCGGCGCGATTCAACCATATGGAATTTCAAGAGATTGGCCGTTTACGGCATCTTTGGTGGAATGGGAAAGTTTTCCACAATTCTCCGGTCCCCGTCACGTAATTGATTGGACGGCCGCGCGAGCCGTCCAAGCCCTCCGCCCTGCCCGCCAGCCCTGCTCGTTACGGGAGCAGCCGCTCCGGGTTCGTCTCGAACGCCGCGCGCTTGAGGGAATCGGGCAGCGGCAGCGCCAGGAACTGATCCACGTTCTTCCGCATCCGCGTGATGCCGGGGCTCGGCCAGTCCGTTCCCCATAGCAGCTTGTGCTCCAGCTCTGCCAGCTTGGGGAAATACTCGAGCAGCGATTTGGGCGGGATGCCCGAGAGATCGAACCACACGTGCTTGTGGCGCCGCAGAATGAAAAACGCTTCGCCCATCCAGAACGGCCGGCCGCCGTGCGCGAGGACGATCTGCAGGTCGGGAAAATCGAGCGCGACGTCGTCCAGCTCGAGCGGGTTGCCGTACTTGCACCGCGCGCGCGGAAAGATGCTGGTGCCGGTGTGAATCAGCACGGGCAAGCCGCGATCTTCACAGCGCTTGTAAATCTGGCCCAGCGTATCGAGACCCTCGGTGTACGCGTTGGCGGCCATCTTCTGATGGTTCGGGTGCAGCTTGAGCATGCGCACGCCCATCTCGATCAGCGCGTCCACGTCGCCGGCCGGATCTTTCGTAACTCTCGGGTGCACGCCGCCAAATGGAAGCATCCGCGCGGGATTCGCCGCCGCGTATCGCGCGGCGTGCTCGTTGATCCGCCAATCGGTACGCATCACATCCGGCGACGGGTAGTTCACCAGCCCAACTCGATCTATCCCGTCCTCGTCCATCATCCGGAGCAGCAGCGCGGGATCGTACATGATCTCCATGAGCAGCTCAAAGTCCTGCTGCCCGCGCTTGAGCACTTCGACGATGTCGTCCGGCATGTCACGCCACGGATGAACATGGATGTGGCAGTCAGTGATGCGGATTCCAGACACGGTCATCAGCTCTCGCCCTCCGGCCAGCGGTAGAAGCCTTCCCCGGTCTTCTTTCCCAGCTTTCCCTCCGCGACGAGCCGCCGCAGAACGTCGGGAGCGCGATACGTATCGCCGCCGAGCGTGGCGTGCAGATGGTCCGCGACCGCCAGACGCACATCGAGCCCAACCAGATCGGTGAGCTTGAGCGGTCCGACAGGATGGTTGTAGCCGAGCCGCATGGCGGTATCGATGTCTTCTGCGGAAGCGACTGCCTGCTCCACCATCCGCATCGCTTCGAGCCCCAGGACTACTCCCAACCTGCTCGTCGCGAATCCCGGAGTGTCCCGCACGACGATGGACGTCTTCCCCACTGCCGCCGCAAACGCCTGCGCGCGCTGCACCGTTGGGTCGCTGGTCAGTCGCCCGCGCACGATCTCGACAAGCTTCATCGCGTGCACGGGGTTGAAGAAGTGCAGGCCCACGACGCGCTCAGGGGATTGCACGGCGCTCGCGATCTCCGTTATCGCGAGGGACGATGTATTGCTCGCGAGCAGCGCGGTGGCGGGCGCGCCGGCCTCGATGGCAGCGAACGTCGCGCGCTTCAACACCATGTCCTCGGGAACCGCCTCGATCACGATCGCGGCGCCACGGACGGCATCGCCGAGAGTCGAGTGGTGCGTGATCCTGCCGAGCGCCGACTCATGCTGCTCCGGCGAGATCTTCCCGCGGTCCATCCCTCCGCGGAACGAGCTTCGGATCGCGTCCATGCCCCGGGACAGTGACTCGGGCGCGGCATCGGCGATTGCGACCTCGAATCCCGCGACCGATGCGACGTATGCGATCCCCTGGCCCATCGTCCCCGCGCCGATGATCGCAATTCTCTCCCCGCTCAATCGATGAGCTCCACGATCGTCGCGACACCCTGCCCCACGCCGATGCACATCGTCGCCAGTCCGTACCGCGCCTTCCGCCGCCGCATCTCGTGCACGAGCGCGGTCATCATCCGCGACCCGCTCGATCCGAGCGGATGCCCGAGCGCGATCGCGCCGCCGTTGACGTTCACCTTCGCCGGATCGAGATCGAGGTCCCGCATGCACGCGATGGCCTGCGCGGCGAACGCCTCGTTCAGCTCTATGACATCCATGTCGCCAGCGCGCAGCCCGGCGCGCTGCAGCGCCTTTCGCGTCGCGGGAACCGGGCCGAGTCCCATCACCTCGGGCGAGACTCCGGCCACAGCACTCGCAACGATGCGTACGATCGGCTCGAGCCCGGCACGGTCCGCTGCTTCGCGCTCCATCACGAGCAGCGCGCTCGCGCCATCATTGATCCCGCTCGCCGAGCCGGCCGTGACAGTTCCGCCGTCCAGCTTGAACGCCGGGCGGAGCGCGGCCAGCGCGGCCAGCGTCGTCTCGGGGCGCGGGTGCTCGTCCTGCTCCACCACCGTCTTTACCCCATGCGAGTCCACGACAGTCACGGGCACGATCTCGCTCGCGAAAAGCCTGTCGCGAAGCGCCCGGGCCGTTCGCCGCTGACTCTCCAACGCGAACGCGTCCTGCTCATCACGCGTGATGCCGTATCGCTCGGCAACGCGCTCCGCCGTCTCGCCCATGGAAATTGTCCACTCCCGCCGGAACGCCGGATTGACGAACCGCCAGCCAATGGTGGAGTCCGCCGTCTTGGGGATGTTGCGCGGAAACGCCTCGTCGGGCTTGAGCATTACCCACGGCGCGCGCGTCATGCTCTCCACTCCGCCGGCGATGAAGCATTCGCCTTCGTCCGCGCGAATCGCCTGAGATGCGCTCGCGACCGCCTGCAGCCCCGAGCCGCACAGCCTGTTGACGGTCTGGCCTGGGATTTCGACCGGGAGCCCGGCGAGCAGCAGCGCCATCCGCGCGACGTTGCGGCTGTCCTCTCCTGCCTGGTTCGTGCAGCCCAGAATTACGTCGTCCACGGTCGCGGGATCGAGCCGCGTGCGCGCGATGAGCCCAGCGATCGCGATCGCGGCGAGATCGTCGGGACGCACGCTCGCGAGGGCTCCGCGGTGCCGACCGACCGGAGTCCGCACCGCGTCGACGATCACCGCTTCGCGGACGGTCACTCGGGAACCACGGCAGTCGCTTCTATCTCGACCTTCGCGCGCGCCTCGATCAGCCCGCTCACAACCACCACTGACATCGGGGGGTAATTGGCGCCGATGACTTCCCTGTACGCGGCGCCGATCTCGCGCCGCGCGCTGATGTACGCCTCACGGTCGGTTATGAACCACGTCAGCCGCACCAGGTGCCGCGGCTCGGCGCCGGCCTCCTCGAGGAGCGCAACGATATTGCGCAACGCCTGCCCAACCTGTGCAGAAATGTCATCGCTCTCGAACACCGCCGTTACCGGATTCCAACCGATCTGACCGGCCAGGACCACCAGACTGCCGCGCGCGACAAGTCCGTCGCTGTAGCCGGACGGACGCGGCCATCCCTTCGGTCTCAGGATCCGCGGATTCGTTTCATCGCTCACGCAGACGGCTCCCTCAGGCGAAATCGCTGAAGCTTCCCCGTCGACGTGCGCGGGAGCGTCTCCACGAACTCGACCGCGCGCGGATACTTGTACGGAGCGATGCGCGCCTTCACGAAGTCCTGCATCTCCTTGACCAGCTCGGGGGACTCTTCGAACCCGGAGCGCAGCACGATCACCGCCTTCACCAGCTGCCCGCGCGCCTCGTCGGGCACTCCGATCACCGCGCACTCCTGCACGGCCGCATGCTCGAGCAGCACGTCCTCGATCTCCGGCCCGGACAGATTGTAGCCCGACGAGATGATCATGTCGTCGGTGCGCGCCTGGTACCAGAAGTAGCCATCCTCGTCCATGCGGTACGAGTCGCCGGTGAAATTCCAGCCGTCGCGGACGTACTCCGCCTGGCGCTCGGGATTGTCCAGGTATCGGCACCCCGTCGGCCCGCGCACGGCTAGCCGCCCAATGGTCCCGACAGGCGCGTCGGTACCATCGCCGGCAACGATCTTGGCCGTGTAACCGCGGACGACTTTGCCGGTCGCGCCGGGACGGATGTCGTCGCCGGAAGCGCTGATGAAGATATGCAGCATCTCCGTAGCGCCGATCCCATCGATGATCCCGAGACCGGTCGCGTCGCGCCACGACTCGAACACGCTGACGGGAAGCGTCTCCCCCGCCGAAACGCACAGCCTGAGACTGGACACGTCGTGCTCGCCCAGCATTGCGTGCATCGCGCGGTATCCTGTGGGCGCCGTGAAGCACACCGTCGGACGATGCTCCGCAATCGCCTTGATCAGATGCGGCGGCGCCCCCTGCTCCACCAGCAGCGCCGACGCACCGATGCGCAGCGGAAACAACAGAAGGCCGCCAAGCGCGTAGGTGAACGCGAAGGGCGGCGATCCGCAGAACACGTCGTCCGGTGATGCCTTCAGCACATGCCTCGGAAAACAATCAGTGATGGCGAGGATGTCCCGGTGCGAGTGCATCGTCCCCTTTGCCTGACCCGTCGTGCCCGAGGTAAACGCGATGATCGCCGTATCCTCGGCGGCGGTGTCCCGGTTATCGAACGACGAGGGCTTGTCGCGCATCAACGCTTCGAGACTGCCGGGCGCGTCCGCGCCGAAATGAACCGTGCGCGCCCCCTGTCGGCGTCCGCCGTTGGCGCGCATCGCGAGGCCAAGCTCGCACTCTTCCACGAAGCGCGTGTCGGACAGAGCCAGCGTCAGTTGCGCTTTGTCGGCCACGAACCGGAGCTCGCGCTCGCGCAGCAACGGCATCGTGCACACCACGACGCCGCCTGCCTTGAGCACGCCGAACCAGCAGGCGGCGAGCATCGGCGTGTTGGGCCCGCGAAGGAGCACCCGGTTCCCCGGAAGGACGCCCAGGTCGTCCACGAGGACATGCGCTATGCGGTTGGCGCGCTCCAGCAGCTCGCGGTACGTCCATCGTTCGGTGAACGAGCGCAGCGCCACTCGCTCGCCGTCGCCGCGGTCGATCGCCCTGTCCAGCAGCTCCGCCGCACAGTTGAGCCGCACCGGATAGTCGAGCTCGGGCACGGCGCTCCAGTCGCGGACCGGCCACAGCTCACGCGGCGGCAGATGGACCGCGCAAAACGTGTCCGTGTGGCCGCTCGGCTCCAGCTCGTGGGCGGAGAGCGCCTCAGGCATTTGTCGCAGCGGCTCCGTCTTTGTACGCGCCGATCACCTGAGCGGCGATGACAAGCTGCTGAATCTCGGTCGTGCCCTCGTATATCCGCAGCGCCCGGATCTCGCGGTACAGCTGCTCCACGGGGCTGTGGGCGACGACGCCGCGCCCGCCGAGTAGCTGGAGCGCGTCGTCGATCACACGCTGAGCCATCTCGGTAGCGAACATCTTGGACATCGCGGCCTCGCGCGTGATGCGCGCCGCGCCCGAATCACGCGTCCATGCGGCGCGGTACACGAGCAGCGCCGCGGCATCTATGTCGGTCGCCATGCGCGCGATGCGTGCCTGCGTGAGCTGCATGTCGGCGAGGGCCTGCCCGAACACGCGGCGGGAGGTGACGTGACGAAGCGCCTCGTCCAGCGCGCGCCGCGCGAAGCCGACTGCCGCCGCGCCAACCGCGCTCCGGAAAACGTCCAGCGTCCCGAGCGCGACCTTGAGGCCCCCCTCCGGATCGCCGACCACCCGGCCGGCCGGGACACGGCATGCGTCGAAGCTGAGCGTTCCCAGCGGGTGCGGCGCCATCGCTTCGATCCGGTCGCTCACACTGAATCCGGAGTCGGACGCTTCGACGATAAGCGCGACGAACTTCTTCTCGGTGCCCTCGACACGGCAGAACACGATGTACCAGTCGGCGATGCCCGCGTTGGAGATCCACGTCTTCTCACCGTCGATTATCCATGAATCGCCGTCCCGGCGCGCCGACGTGCGCATCGCCGAAACGTCGGAGCCGGCATCCGTCTCCGATATCGCGAAAGCCGGGATGGCCTCCCCCCGCGCGATGGGCGGGAGGTACCGCTCCTTGAGCTCGTCGGATCCGAAGATCGCTATCGGTCCCGCGCCAAGACCCTGCATGGCGAACGCGGACTCGGCGAGCCCCGATCGGCGCGCAAGGACCTCGCGCGCGATGCAAAGCGTGCGCACGTCGATCCGCTCGCTGGCGCCGCCGTACGCCGCGGGCACGACATGTCGCAGCCAGCCGCCGTCGCCGAGCTGTCGCACGAGCGACTTGCATTCGGCGTCGACGTCCGTCGGGCGGCCGTCGGGGAGGTCGGCCGCCCATGATCTCAGCGCGCCCGCGAACGTCCGATGCTCGTCGCCGAAGAAGGGCCAGTCCAGCGGATCGGCGTGCATCAATCGCCCTGGAAGTCCGGCTTCTCTTTCTTCACGAACGCCTGGTATGCGCGCTCAAAATCGTTGGTCCGCATGCACTCGGCTTGCACACGCGCCTCGTAGTCGACGGCATCGTCGACGCTCATGTCCCACTCGTCGTGCAGCGCGCGCTTGGTGACCGCGTGCGCCGCAGTCGGTCCCTCTGCGATCGTCGCGGCGAGCGCAGCAGCGTCGTGCTGCAGAGCCTCAGGCGCGGCGAGTCGGTTGTAAAAGCCCCAGCGCTCGGCTTCCTCTCCGCTCATGGTCCGGCCGAGGAAGAGCAGCTCGCTCGCGCGGCCCTGTCCAATGATTCGTGGCAGGATCGCGCACGCGCCCATGTCGGCGCCGGACAGCCCGACTTTCACGAACAGGAACGCGACTTTGCTGCGCGCGGTCCCGACGCGCAGATCGCTCGCCATCGCCATGATCGCGCCCGCTCCGACGCACACGCCGTCGATGGCCGCGACGATCGGCTGCGGGCAGGCGCGCATCGCTTTCACGAGGTCCCCGGTGAGCTGCGTGAACTCGAGCAGCTTGTCGTAGCGAACCTCGTTCTTCACCTTCACGAGCGGGCCGATTATCTCGTGGACGTCGCCGCCGCTGGAGAAATTCCCGCCGGCACCGGTGATCACGACCGCACGCACGTCGGATTCGGCGGCGAGCGCCAGGAAGGTGTCGGTCAGCTCACGGTATGCCTCGAAGGTGAGCGGGTTCTTGCGCTCGGGACGGTTGAGGGTCACGGTCGCCACGCGGCCGTCCACCCGCCAGCCGAAATGTTGCGGGTCCTGCATCAGACCTCCCCGCCGGCGACCGGGAGCGCGATTCCGTTTACCGCCGACGAGTTTGGAGCGCACAGCCACGCTACCGCGGCCGCGACCTCCGCGGAAGTCGTCAGCCGGCCCTGAGGGAGCGACTTGAGCAGGATTGCGAGCGCCTGATCCTTCGGTATGGCTTTAGCAGTCGCGATGTTGAGGACCGCCGCCTGCGCGAGATCCGTGTCCGTGTATCCCGGGCACACAGCGTTGACGGTCACGCCGCGCCCCGCCGTTTCAAGAGCGAGCGCGCGGGTGAGGCCGAGCACCCCGTGCTTGGCCGCGCAATACGCGGACATCGTCCGATAGCCGCGTAGCGCGGCTGTTGACGCGATGTTGACGACCCGGCCCGCGCCCGCGGCGAGCATTGCCTCGAGGACGCGCGACGTGCACAGGTACGTGCCCGTGAGGTTCACCGCGAGCGTCCAGTCCCACAGCTCCCTGTCCGTGTCCATGAACGCGGCGCTCTCACCCCCGCCCGCGTTGTTCACGAGGACGTACGCATCACCGTGCGCGGCGGCGGCGGTGGCGAACGCATCGGTAACCGCCTTCTCGTCGGAGACGTCGCACTCGACGGCGAGCGCCGGCACGCCATACCGCTGGCGGAGGTCTTCAGCGCTCCGGTCGAGCGTGGCTTTCGTGCGTCCCATCACCGTCACGGCCGCGCCGCGCGCCGCGAGCGCTTCGGCCACAGCCGCTCCGATTCCGCGTCCGCCGCCGGTCACGATTGCGTGCCGGCCTTCGAGGTACCGCTCGTCAGCGTTGATGGCTCGCCGGGGTGAGAGTGTTGGACCTCATTGCATGGCGCGGCGGCGCTCGATCTCGCGCCGAAGCTGCACGCCGCCTTGATAGTATTGCCTGGGCCACTCGCTCGCAGCGTACCCCTGCTCGGTCGCGGCGCGGAGCGTCCAATGCGGGTCGCTGAGATGCGGACGCCCTATCGCGACGAGATCGGCGCGCCCGGAGGCGATGATTCCGTTCGCCTGGTCCGCCTCCGTGACGTTGCCGACCGCGATAGTCGGAACGCGCGCCTCGTTGCGGATCCTGTCGCTGTGCGGAGTCTGGAACATGCGGCCGAACACCGGCTTGGCGTCACTCGTCGTCTGCCCCGTCGAGACGTGGATGATGTCGGCGCCGGCGTCCACGAAAGCCCTGGCGATCGCGAGCGAGTCCGCCTCGGACAGACCGTCTTCCGTCCAGTCAGTCGCGGAGACGCGGACCGACATCGGGCGATCGTCCGGCCAGGCGGCGCGCATCGCGGCGAACACTTCCAGCGGATAGCGCAGCCGATTCTCCACGCTCCCGCCATACTCGTCGGTGCGCGCGTTGCTCACCGGGGTGAGGAAGCTCGACAGCAGGTAGCCGTGGGCGCAGTGCAGCTCGATCATGTCGAAGCCCGCATCGACGGCCATCCGCGAGGCGCGCACGAAGTGATCGCGCACCGTGTCCATCTCGGAGCGCGTCATCTCCCGCGGCGCGGGTAGCGAGTCGCAATAGGCGATCGGGGACGGGCCGATGATCTGCCAGCCATCGCTCTCCAACGGCTGGTTCTCTCCGCCCTCCCACGGCAGGCAGGTCGAGCCCTTCCGTCCGGAGTGGCCGAGCTGAAGGCAGATCTTCGCCGGCGACCACTCGTGCACGAACTCCGTGATCCCCTCCCAGCGTTCGACATGCTCGGCCGCGTACATGCCCGTGCAGCCGAGCGTGATGCGCGCTTCGGGAGAGACGCAGGTCATCTCCGTAGTTAGCAGTCCCGCGCCGCCCAGCGCGCGCGCGCCCAGGTGCACGAGGTGGAAGTCGTTCGGCGTGCCGCCCTGCGCGGAGTACATGTCCATCGGCGACAGCACGATGCGGTTCACGAGCGTCATGCCGCGCAGGCGGTACGGAGTGAACATCGGCGGCGGCGCGCGCTCGTCGTCGGCGCTGGCCGAATCGCCCGGCGTGTGTCCGGCTTCCGCGCGGCTGGCGAACCATCGCTCCATTCCCGCGACGTATTTCGTATCGCGAAGACGGAGATTCTCGTGGCTTACGCGCTGGCTCCTGGTAAGCAGGCTGTACGCGAACTGCTCGGGCTCGAGATGGACGTAACGCTGGACGTGCTCAAACCACTCCATCGAGTTGCGAGCGGCGTTCTGGAGTCGAAGCGCTTCGATGGAGCGTTCGTCCTGGTACCGGGCCAGGGCGGCCGGTACCGTTTCTTCCGACGACAGGGCACGCGCCAGCGAAATCGCGTCTTCCATGGCCAGCTTGGTGCCGGAGCCGATGGAGAAGTGGGCGGTGTGCGCCGCGTCGCCGGCGAGCGCGACGTTGCCGTGGTACCAGCGCGCGTTGCGGACGCGGGTGAACGTCATCCACGGCGCAGCGGTCGTGCGCGTGTCGTTGGAGATGAGGCGGTGGCCCTGCAGCCATTCCCCGAACATCTGCTCGCACGCCGCGATGGTCTGGGCCATGTCCATTCTGTCGAAGCCCGCCGCGCGCCAGGACGTCGCGTCGCACTCCACGATGAACGTCGAGGTGGTCTTGTCGAAGCGGTAGCAGTGCGCCTGAAAGACTCCGTGCTCGTTCTCGACGAAGAAGAAGGTGAAGGCGTCGAATGGGAGTGTGGTGCCGAGCCAGATGAACCGCGTGGTCCGCGTGTCAAGGTCCGGCTCGAGCTCGCGCGCGTACTCAGTGCGAAATGCGCTGTTCACTCCGTCGGCCGCGACGATCACGTCCGCGTCGCCGAGTCCGAGCCGGACGAGATCGGCCGTGTTACAGACCTCGGCGCCGAAGCGAAGGTCAACGCCAAGCTCGCCCGCGCGGCGTTGCAGGATGCCGAGCAGCGTTTTCCGGCCGATCCCGCTAAAGCCGTGCCCGCCCGACGTGATACGTCGCCCGCGTACGACGATGTCTATGTCGTCCCAGTGCGCGAAGTTCCCGGTGATCTCGCGGTACGTTGGCTCGTCGGCGACGCGGAAGTTCTCCAGTGTCTGGTCGGAGAAGACCACTCCCCACCCGAACGTGTCGTCCGCCCGGTTGCGCTCGAGGACCGTGACCTGGTGCGCGGGATCAGCCTGCTTGAGGAGCAGCGCCGTGTACAGTCCGGCCGGCCCGCCCCCGACCACGACAGCCTTCATAGCCGGTCAAGCGTGGCGGACCGACAGCTCACGCCGCCCGCGCCTTTCCCTTGCGCACGCGCTTCTTGGCGTCGGACCTGGCGACATCGTAGGTCAGCAGGACCGTGCCTGTCTTCATGTACACTCTCTGCCCAGTCAGTACCAGGCTGCGTCGCACCGACGGAGCCGGGAGGAGCGGGAGTCCGCCGCCCAGAAGAACGGGAATGATGGCGGGCTCGACTGTGTCGACACAACCAAGCGCGAGCAGGCTCCGGAAAAGCTCGCCTCCGCCAAACAACCATATGTCCTTCCCCGACTGAGCGCGCAGTTCTTGGATCGATTCCTCGATGTGATCCGAGACGATCGTGACTTCTGGGTGGCTTGTCTGCTGCAGAGTCCGGGAGTACACGACGACCTTCATTCCGGGGAACGGCACGCCCGTGACTTCGAATGTCCGCCGCCCCATGAGCAGCGTGTCGAATTCACTAGAGAGCGCTTCAAAGTTGAACTCGGGATCCATGACGATCCAATCGTACTCGCCGTTCGGGCCCGCGATGTATCCATCGAGACTGCAGGCTACCTGATACCGAACTCGTCGCATGTCCCCTCCTCCTACTGTCTGCTGCGGAGCAGAGCTAGCAGCATGCCCAGAGCTGATAGAACCGTTGACCCCGCCGCCTGCGGAATGAACGAAATGTGGCGCCGGACTCCATTCCGGAGTTGCGCCACGAATCCAGCAGGTGACATGAACTTCGAGTCCTCAAGGAACCAGTCGTCGACATTGGCGAGCATCGCACGATTCCGGGCGTGGTATCCCTAGAAGAAATCCTGAAACCAGGTCTTGAACCGCCCCGCCACCTTCTCCAGGCCCGCCCCACCGATCTGCCGCCGGCGGATCATGCCGACGTTGCCGCCCGACGCCTTGTTCCCGCCGTAAATCGCGAGGCCCACCACCGTCGCAAACCGCGGCGCCTCCACGGAATCGCTCAAGCCGCCGATGCTCTCACTCGGCACTCCCACGCGCACACCCATCCCGAATACATCCGCTGCGAGCTCGGCGATGCCCGCCACCGCTGAAGCGCCGCCGGTCATCACGAGGCCGCCGCTCAGCCTGTTCGCGTACCCGGCGTTCGTGATCTCCTGCTGAACGAGATTGAAGATCTCGTCCATCCGCTGATGGATGATGTGCGACAGCAGCTCCCGCGGTATCTGCCTGTCCCCCTGCGCCACGGTGCTCGGCAGCGAGATGACGTCGGTCGGATCAACCATCGGCTCGTACGCGCAGCCGTGCCGCTCCTTCAGCTTCTCGGCGTCCGCCTGCGTCACCCCCAGGCCGTGCACGATGTCGCTCGTGACGCTGTTGCCGCCGTAGTTGATCGTCGCCAGGTGGCGGATCTTCCCCTCATGAAAGATCGCGATGTCGGTCGTGCCGGCGCCGAGCTCCACGAGCGAGACGCCGAGCTCGCGCTCGTCTTCGGTCAGCACGGCGAGCGCGCTCGCCAGCGGCTCGAGCACCAGCTCGCGCACGCGGTACCCCGCCCTCTCCACCGACCGCCGGAGATTCATCGCCGGCGAGCTCCCGATCGTGACCAGGTACATCTCGGTCTCGAGGCGCGTGCCGATCATCCCGACGGGATCGCGAATCCCCTGGTTCTTGTCGACCGTGTACTCCTGCGGGATCGCGTGCAGCAGCTCGCGGTCCTGCGGGATCGGCTGCGCGCGCGCGACTTCGTTGGCGCGGTCCACGTCGGCCTTGGTGATCTCATCGCCGTTCACGGCCACGATCCCCTTGCTGGTCATCGCGCGGACGTGCTCGCCGGCGATTCCCGCGTACACGGAATCGACCTGCGCCCCAGCCATGCGCTCGGCGTCCTGCATGGCCTTCTTGATCGAGCGGGTTGTCTCCTCGATGTCGGAAACGATTCCGCGGCGGAGACCCGTCGTGCGCGCCTGCCCGACGCCCAGGATCTTGATCGTCGAGCGGCGGCTCTCGCCTACGGCCTCACCGATGATGGCGGTCGTCTTGGCGGATCCTATGTCGAGACCGGCGACTATGCGCTCGAGATTCATTGGAGTCTGGCGATTACCTGATCACGATAGCGAAGGTCGAGCTCGGCGATCGGAAGTCCACGCCGTGCGAGGTCCA
>JACDCY010000089.1 GCA_013817305.1 Gemmatimonadaceae bacterium
ACCCACCCCCGACTCGCGTCCTCCCCCAGGCTTCACATCGCAGGACAACCGCGCACATGAAACGATGGATGAGATTACCATTGTGTCGTACTCGCATTGAGGTTGATCATGGCCTACCGCCCATTTCTCGTGCTCGTGCTGTTCGCTGCGTGCTCGCCCTCCACCGCCGAAGTGGAGTCGGCACCACCGGCAGTTGCTGCCACGGCCGCAGAGCAGCCGGCATCGGGCTCCGACAGCACGACGCTCGTGGTCTACAAGGAAGCGACTTGTCCCTGCTGCAACTCGTGGGTCGACTACATGCGGAGCAACGGGTTTAGAGTCGTGACGTACAACGTCTCCGACCTCGATGCCGTGAAGCAGAAGCACGGCATCGCGCCAGCGCTCCAGTCGTGCCACACCACCGAAGTCGGGGGCTACTACATCGAGGGACACGTCCCGGCGGAGCTCGTGCGAAAACTATTGTCGCAGCGGCCGCACGTCGCAGGCATCGCCGTGCCCGGCATGCCGGTCGGTTCGCCGGGCATGGAGGTAGGACCCCCGGAGCCGTACGACATTCTCACCGTCGACAGCGCGGGACGCACGGCCGTGTTCGGGAGCCGGGGCAGGTAAGGCAGATGTCCTGAGATTGACACGTTCGCAGACAAAATCCTAATCGCAATCAATAGAGGAATTTCGTGATCGCTTTGCTCACCGATCCGCAGGCGTGGCTGGCTTTCGCTACGCTGCTGGCGCTCGAGGTCGTGCTCGGAATTGACAACGTCGTATTCATCGCAATTCTCGCGGGCAAGCTTCCGCCCGACCAGCAGGCAAAAGCGAGACGACTGGGGCTCGGGTTAGCGGCGATCACGCGCGTGATGCTGTTGTTCACGCTCGCGTGGATGGTCAAGCTGACGGATCCGCTGTTCACGGTGCTGGGCCACGCATTCTCGGGACGCGATCTCATCCTCCTGGGAGGCGGGCTGTTTCTGATAGCCAAGAGCACGCGCGAGGTTCACGACAAGCTGGAAGGCGAAGAGGGCCACGCATCCGCAAAGGTGAAGGCGACCTTCGCGAGCGTCATCGGCCAGATCCTGCTCCTGGACATCGTGTTCTCGCTCGATTCGATCATCACGGCCGTCGGGCTCGTGGACCAGCTACCGATCATGGTCGCCGCGGTGCTCGTGGCCGTAGGCGTGATGGTGGCCTTCTCCGGCGTGATCTCGCGCTTCGTGGACCGGCACCCCACCGTGAAAATGCTGGCGCTCAGCTTTCTGATGCTCATCGGCGTAAGCCTGATGGCCGAGGGCATCGGGTTCCACATGCCGAAGGGGATGATCTACTTCGCCATGGGCTTCTCGCTCTTCGTCGAGATGCTCAATCTCCGCATTCGCGGCAAGCACTCGCCAGTGCAGCTGCATGAACGGTACGTCGAGGAGAAAAAATGATCCTCTTCCTCTTTCTCGTCATCGGAGTTTTCGCCGGCGTCCTTTCCGGGATGTTCGGCATCGGGGGCGGCATCGTGATCGTCCCTGCCCTGCTTCTCGTCGCGAAGATGTCGCCTTTGACAGCGACGGGCACGTCGCTTGGCGCGTTACTCCTCCCTGTCGGCGCGCTCGGCGCCTGGGAGTTTTATCGTAACGGCCACGTCGAGATCAAAGCATCATTGCTTGTCGCGCTGGGACTGTTCGCCGGCGCATGGTTCGGCGCCAGGCTCGCTCTGACTATGGGAGACGCAACGTTGAAGCGCGCATTCGCTGTGTTTCTCGTGATTGTGGCTGGGCGGATATGGTGGACTGCCTAGGGATCTGGGCGTAGACCGGCGGCCTCTCCCTCGACCTAGAGAGCCCTCAGCTCCGGGTGCTTCCAAAACGTCCATAGCGCGAACAGCAGGATGACACCTCCGCCCGCGGCGAGAGTCCACTCGATCCCGATCACGCGAGCCAGCGCGCCGCCCGCGAACGACCCGATCGGCGCGAACCCGATGTAAACCACGACGTACGCAGACATCACCCTGCCCCGCAGCTCGTCGGGAACGACGGATTGCAGGATTCCGTTCGACAGCGCCGTCTGCAGAATCATGCCCAGTCCCGCAAGCAGCACGATGAACGCGGCGACTGGAGGCTGCGACGTCGCGGACAGCGCGATCAGCAGCAGCGGGAACGCGAGCGACGCTATGGCGAACAGCCGCCCCCGCCGGACCCGTCCGCCTACGGCCGCGAGAAACAGAGCGCCCGACAGCGCGCCCACGCCCGTGGAGGTCATGAGCAACCCGTAGCCGGTGGCGTCGAGACCAAGAGCCTCACGGGCGAACACCGGCATGAGCGTCAGAAAGGGAACGCCGAACACGGAGAAGACCGCCACCATGCGCATGATGACGATGATCTCCTTCGTCGCGAACATGTACCGAATCCCTTCCTTGAGCCCGGCCATCGGCGATGGCCTGCCGAGTGGGCGGATATACGGCGGGAGCCGGAGCATGAACAGCCCCGCCAACACAGCCGTGAAGCTGAGCGTGTTCAGCCCGAAACACCACGCCAGCCCGGCGCCCGCGATCACGGCCGCTGCAATGGAAGGACCGAGAATTCGGGCAAGATTAAAGGCGCTCGTGTTGAGCGCGATGGCATCCATTATATCCTCGCGGACCACGAGCTCGATCAGCAGCGCCTGACGAGCGGGAATCTCGAATGCGCTCACCACACCGGCAAAAGTCGCAAGCGCGATCAACCCAGGAATCGTGATCGTGTCGCTGACCACGAACCACCACAACAGCGCCGCCTCGACCGCCAGCAGCGCCTGCCCGATGATCACGAGCTTGCGCTTGTCGTATCTGTCCGCGATGACTCCGCCGTACAGCGAGAACACCAGCACGGGAAACGAGCCGGCGGCGCTCACTATGCCGACGATGAACGGGTCATTCGAGAGCTCCAGGGCCAGCCACCCCTGTGCGACGATCTGAACCCAGGTCCCGGTGAGCGAAACGGCCTGCCCGATCCAGAATATCCGGAAATTCCGGTGAGCGCGGAGCGCACGGAATGGATTGAGCGACGTTGGCACGGGGGCAGTATATCGTGGGATGGATGGTCGAGGTTAGGGCCAGCGGAATCCAGGTTTGGAGTGCACCAGTATCGAGTGACCAGTGAACGAGTGACAGCGCCCGTTGTAACTGGCCCACTAGCCCACTCGCTAACTGGTGCACTCCAAACCTGGATTCCGCCGGCCCTGACCTGGACCCTCGGCGTGGCCCGAACTCCGAGTCCGGCTCTATAATACGATCATGAGGTTTCATACCTACTCACGGTACAGCGCCGAGCTCTCGGACGCGGTGGATCTCGAAGCCCTGCTCGACAAGCTCGCCGACTTTCTCCTGCAGTCGGGCTTCGCCGGCGGACCGGCACACCATCCGTATTGGGGCGACATCGGGGATGACGCCGATCGCTCGCTCGGTGGACTCCAGGAAGCGATACTCAACGCGCTGATGGAAGGCGGACAGTTCACGCCCGAGATGCTGAAAGCGCTGCGGGGTGACGGAGACGAGGAGTCCCGGGAAAATCTCGCCAAGCTGCTGGACGATCTCGTGCACCGACTCGCCGCCGAAGGCTACATCGAGATTGGTGCCCCGCCCCAGGTGCCATCGGGACATCAGGCGGTCGAGGGAAAGGGCAGTCTCTCGCACGCTGCCGCGAGCTCGGTCCAGTTCAATCTCACCGACAAGGGAATCGACTTCCTCGGCTACAAGACTCTGCGCTCGATCCTCGGGTCATTCGGTAAGTCGAGCTTCGGCAGCCACGACACGCAATACCTCGCGACCGGGGTCGAGGCGGACGGCTGGAGCAAGGAATACGAGTTCGGCGACGCGCTCAACCTGGACGTAAACGAAACGCTGCGCCGGTCGCTCGCGCGAACCGGATCACTCGAGATCCCGATGGACCTGGACTACTCGGACCTGATGGTGCGCCAGGCCGAGTATCGATCGTCGTGCGCGACCGTATTGATGCTCGACACGTCGCACTCGATGATCCTGTACGGCGAGGACCGGTTCACGCCGGCGAAGAAAGTAGCGCTCGCGCTTACGCACCTCATACGCACGCAGTTCGCGGGCGACACGCTGCGCGTCGTGCTCTTCCACGACTCCGCCGAGGAGATACCGCTCGCGAAGCTCGCCGAAGCACAGGTCGGCCCGTACCACACGAACACTGCCGAAGGGCTCAAGCTCGCGCGACGGATTCTGATGGCGCAGAAGAAGGACATGCGCCAGATCGTCATGATCACGGACGGCAAGCCCAGCGCGCTTACGATGGACACCGGCCAGATCTACAAGAATTCGATGGGGCTCGACGCGACGGTGATTTCGGAAACTCTGCGCGAGGTGGCTAACTGCAGGCGGTCGGGGATCATGATCAACACTTTCATGCTCGCCCGGGACCGGGCACTGGTCGAGTTCGTCAAGCGCGTATCCGAGATCAGCCTCGGCAAGGCGTATTTCACCAATACGATGACCCTTGGGCAGTTCATCCTGATGGACTTTCTGCGGAAAAAGACGCGTAAAGTTTCGTAGGTCCCCGGGGAGGGTGGCTCGTGTCCCGGCCCGGGGCGCTACGCTTCGCTAAGACGCGCCCCGGGCCAGGACACGAGCCACCCTCCCCTGCATCGCAGAAACCAAAAGCCACAAATCATAATCCGCCCTCCTACGTCACAGCCCGGAACTACTACGTAATTCGGCTTATGGGCCCGCTACCGGGGCCGAGGTACTCTCCCTTCGGACACGACACCGGGGGGAGAAATGACAGCAGCGGCGTACGCGAGGGCGGTGCTGGGCATGGGGCTCGATGATCGAAAGGCGATCGCGCCCGAGCCGCAACCCACGGTCAACGACATCCACTCGCAGCTCAACAGGACCCGGGTCGCCGGTGTCCGGAGACCGCGCTCGTTCGAAGACGTCCGACGGATCGTGCGCGAGGCACGCGAGTCGGATATTCCGATCGCCGTCTGCGGGGGAAGGCACGCGATGGGTGGGCAGCAGTTCGCCGAAGGGGCGATGCTCGTGGACATGCGCGACCTCGACTGGATCGGCCCGTTCGATGCCCAGCGTGGTCTGCTCGAAGTAGGCGCGGGCATTCAGTGGCCCGCGCTGCTGGATGCGCTCGACGCAATGCAGGCGGGCCGCGACGACGCGTGGACGATCGCGCAGAAACAGACCGGCGCCGACCGCCTCACCATCGGGGGCGCGCTCGCCGCGAACATTCATGGACGCGGCCTCAGGATGCGCCCGTTCATTCAGGACGTGGAAAGTTTCCTGCTCGTGGACGCTGACGCCGAGCTGCACCGGTGCAGCCGCGCCGAAAACGCCCGACTTTTCGCTCTCGCGATCGGCGGCTACGGGCTGTTTGGAATAGTCGTCAGCGTGACGCTCCGTCTCGTCCGGCGGCAGAAGCTGGAGCGCACCGTCCGGGTTCTGGACATGCCGGATCTCATGGATGCTTTCGATTCTCGCATCGCCAAGGGATACCTGTACGGAGATTTCCAGTTTGCGATCGACAACTCATCGCCGGAGTTCCTGCACCGCGGGATCTTCTCGTGCTACAAGCCGGCTGATCCGGCACGTGATATCCCGCAAGGACAGCGCTCCCTGTCCGAAGAATCATGGCGCGACCTGCTGACGCTAGCGCACGTGGACAAAGCTGAATGCTGGGAGCGATACAGCAGCCACTATCTGGCGACCGACGGCCAGCTGTACTGGTCCGACAAGCACCAGCTGAGTATCTACGTGGACGATTACCACCGGGAACTGGATCAGCGCCTCGACGCTTGTCCGGGCTCGGAAATGATCACCGAGCTGTACGTCCCGCGGGAGCGCCTGTCAGATTTCATGGGCGCGGCAGCGGATCTGCTGCGCGCGAACGACGGGAACTGCGTGTACGGAACGATCCGGTTGATCGAGCGGGATGACGAAAGTTTCCTCGCCTGGGCGACCGGTGATTGGGCTTGCATCATCTTCAACCTGCACGCCGATCATGACGTGGAGTCGCTCGCGCGCTCCGCCGATCTCTTTCGCGCGCTCATCGGCCTCGCACTCGAGCGCGGTGGCAGCTACTACCTCACGTACCACCGGCATGCTACGCGGGAGCAAGCCCTGGCCGCATATCCACAGCTCCCGGAATTCCTAAGCAGAAAGCTGGATTACGATCCTAAAGAACGGTTTCAGAGCGAGTGGTACCGCCACTACAAGGCGTGGTTTGGTGAGGATGCGGTGGCTCCGGGGATGATGACCGGGGATGCAAGTTGAGAGTGGCGAGTCGGGAGTTTGGAGTCGTGAGCAAGAGCATCAGCATTGCCGAGCCCGCGACGGTCGTGACGGACTACCTGATCGCAGGTGCGTGCGGGTACTTCGCCTTCTCGCTGGCGGTGGGGGGCGCGTCCGCCGAGTGGGTGCTCGGGTTCGTGCTCGGCGGTCTAACTGCGCTCGTTGGCGGAACGGTGCATGGTTTTCCAGAGCTCGGCGGAAGGCGCGGTCACGCGGCGCTATGGTCGCTCACCCTTCTCCTTTTCGGCGCGTCAGCCGTGGCGTTCGGATCGGGAGCGCTGAGCGTCGCCTACGTGGGAATACCACCGGTCGTCGTGCAGCTCGCGGCCACTGCAGCGCTCGGCGCGTACATGCTCGCCATACTGCGCGAGCCGCAGTTTCGGGTCGCAGGCAAGCTCACACTCGTCATGCTCGCGGCTTTCTGGGCCATGTGCGTGTCGCTGGCGCTTCGCGATTACACGAATCCCGCATGGCTGATGGTCGCCTGCGTGCTACTGAACGCGGCCGGCATCGCCGTACAGCTGACCAAACTCGCACCCCATCCGCGCTTCAACCACAACGATCTGTTCCATGTATTGCAGCTGGCAGCGCTATGGTGCCTGTACCTGGCAGTCCGCGCGATCTCGTAGGCTCCTCAGCTTTCCGCTCGCGACCCATCAACCGCGCTGGTCGCGACTGGCCGGGTGGCCGGTCCGCAGGCCCGTCTTAGCGAGCGC
>JACDCY010000090.1 GCA_013817305.1 Gemmatimonadaceae bacterium
GGAGGAGCCGACGGTCGTGCTGAGGGTCGAAGGCGGCGATCGCGATGTCGTCGGCTACGCGCGGGACGGCGACGATGCATGCGTGACGATGCTGCGGATCAGGGACGGAAAGCTGCTTGCGAGGGAGCATCGGTTTCTGGAGAACATCGAGGGCGAGCCGGATCCAGCGGTGCTTGCGGCGTATCTCGCGGCGAGCTACCCGGCGATGCCGGAGCGCGCGCGCGAGCTGTTTCTGCCGTTCGATTTCGACGACCGCGGCCTCCTCGAGGAGTCCGTTCCTGATTCGAGGATGAGCGTGCCGCAGCGCGGCCCGCGGCGGGAACTGGTGGATCTCGCCGCGCAGAACGCGCGGCATCTGCTGGAGGAGCTCAAGCTTTCGTCGCTCGAATCGGAGGAAAGAGCGGGCGAGCCTGTGTATGATCTGCAGCGGGAGCTGGGGCTCGAACGGCTGCCGCGGACGATCGTCTGCTTCGACATCTCGACCGCGCAGGGCACCGACACCGTGGGCTCGGCGGTCTGGTTCGAGAACGGGCGGCCGAAGCGCGGCGAGTACCGCAAGTTCCGCGTGAAGACCGTGGAGGGGAGCGACGACTTCGCCTCAATGCGAGAGGTGGTCACGCGCTATTTCACACGCAGAATGGCTGACGAAAGGCCCAGCCCGGAGCTGGTGGTGATCGATGGCGGGCGCGGGCAGCTGTCCGCCGCGCACGAAGCGATGGCGTCACTAGGGCTCGGCGAGAGCCCGCTGATCAGTCTCGCCAAGAAGGAAGAAGAGGTGTTCGTCTGGGGCAGGACCGAGTCGGTGCGCATCTCCCGCCGCTCGCCGGCCCTGCGGTTACTGCAGCAGGCGCGGGACGAGGCGCACCGGTTTGCAGTGACCTACAATCGCAAGCGCCGCTCGATGCGAACGGTGACTTCGGAGCTGCTTCAAATCCGCGGCGTCGGCCCGACGAAGCGACGCCAGCTCATACAGACATTCGGGAGCCTCGAGGGCGTACGTCAGGCGCCTCCGGAAAAGATCGCGGAGCTGCCGGGATGGACTGTCGCGGGCGCGGAGAAGCTTCTGGCTCAGCTGCGCGTGTCGGGTTTTGGTGCTCCGGACTCCGGGTCGGAGACGAGCACGGCCCTGGACGGCTGAAAATTCGCGTCCATCAGGGCCAATAGCTTCCATCCTGCTGCTCGGATCTTTCGCAGGTCCCGCTCCAGGTCCGCGTTTCCGACTTCAATCGCCTGATCGAGCAACATCTCCGAATATCCGAGCATATGGCTGAGCGGAGTGCGGAGATCGTGCAGCAGGGCCGCCGGCACCAGGTAGCGGATGTCTTCCGGCGGGCGGCCCTCGTCGGTCACGACGCGGGCGCTCCAGACGAATCCTTTGGCGCAGTGGCCGGGCCCAGCAGTGCTTCGATCTTGCCAAGTAGCCGCGGCAGATCGATCGGTTTCGTGTCGTAGTCGTTGCACCCGGCCTCGAGCGCCTTGTCACGGTCACCGGACATCGCGTGCGCGGTCAGTGCGATCACGGGAATATGCCGCGTTGCTGCATTCGCCTTAAGCCGGCGCGTGGCTTCCCATCCGTCCAGAATCGGCAGGCTCATGTCCATCAACACCAGGTCCGGACGCTCCTCCTCGGCCATCGCTACTCCGGCCTCGCCGTCGCACGCGATTATGACATGGTACCCTTTCCGCTCAAGTCTGCGCGAAAGCATGTCGCGATTCATCTCGTTGTCTTCGACCAGTAGTATTCTCGCCATTGGCGTCGGTTCGGGATGCGTCATGCCGGCACCACTGGCCCGGCTGCGTCGTTGGCACGAGTCCGTGCCAGCGGCGACCGGTGATCGTCGAGCAAATCGCGGACCTGATGAAGCAGGGACTCGCGCGAGTCACCCGCCTTCCGAATGATCGCCTCGACGTACCCGCTCAGGCGCTGCCGATCGTTCGTAGTAAGATCCTTGGCCGTCAGTACGACGATCGGGATCGTTCGCCACTCCGCGTGCGCGCGTACACGCTGGACGAATTCGAAGCCGTCCATCTCTGGCATCATCAGGTCAAGGAGAATCAGGCGAGGTCGCTCCTTGGCCATGCTTTCCAGCGCGACGCGCCCGTTCTCGGCCTCACTCACTTTCCAACCTTCCTTCTCGAGGATCTTGCGCGTCAGTTCCCGGGTCGACGGGTCGTCTTCCACGAGCAGTACGGGGCACGGCGGACTATCGCATGTGTGCTTACGAAGGATCTGCGCGAGCCTCCGGCGGTCCACGGGCTTCGTTGCGTAATCCGCGGCGCCGAGGGTGAATCCGCGTTCGGGGTCATCCACCATCGTGACCATGATCACAGGAATGTCCCGCAAGGCGGCGTCTGACTTGAGCGCGGACAATACGCTCCAACCGTCCATCCCGGGCATCATCACGTCGAGCGTAATCGCAACGGGACGCAGTTGGCGCGCGAGGCGAAGGCCCTCTTCGCCGCTCGCGGCCGAGCGGACGTGGAACCCTTCGGCCGTGAGGAACCTCTGCATCAGCTCGCGCTGAGTGGCATCGTCGTCGATGATCAGAATAGAGCTGGCCTCTGATCCAACCTGCACTGTGTCATCAGCTCCGGACAGCGGCCCAGGCGCACTAACGTTGGCGCGTTCGTCAGTGAACAACTCCGGCACCGGCTCGATCACGGTCGCGGGCAGCTTGATGGTGAATACACACCCGGCGCCGGGCGTGCTGTGCACGGTAACGTCGCCGCCCATCATCTGGCAGAAACGGCGGGTAAGCGCGAGACCCAGCCCGGTTCCGCCAAACTTGCGGGTGGTGGAAGCGTCCGCCTGAGTGAAGTCCTGAAACAGCTTCACGATCTGCTCGGGACTCAGTCCGATGCCGGTATCGGTCACGCGGAACACAATCCAGTCTTCGGCGTCCATGCGCTCACGCTCCGCTTCGAGCGTGATGTTTCCGTTCTGTGTGAATTTCACGGCGTTCGACAGCAGGTTGAATAGCGCCTGCCGTACCTTGATCTGGTCCGCGTGCATCCCGCCCAGATCGGACGCCAGCCGCACATCGAGCTTGTTGGAGTTCGTCTCGACCATCGGCTGGAACGTGCACGCGACTTCGTCCACCATGCCAGCTATGTCGAAGCTCTCCAGGAACATCTCCATCTTGCCCGCTTCGATCTTGGACAGATCAAGAATGTCGTTGATCAGCGTGAGAAGATGCTTGCCCGCGCCGTTGATCTTCTCCAGGTCGGCGCCGAATTCGACGAGCTCACGCTCCTCCGCTTCCTCCTGAAGCATCTCAGAATAGCCGAGGATGGCGTTGAGCGGAGTGCGGAGCTCGTGGCTCATGTTCGCGAGGAACAGACTCTTGGTCTTGTTCGCCGTCTCCGACGCCTCCTTGGCCTTGGCGACTTCTTCTTCCGCGCGACGACGCTCTGTCACGTCTTCCATGGCCAGCACCAGCAGCTCCCCGTGGTGACCGGCCTGCAGCTTCCGCGCGTTGAGCAACATGACCCGCCAACCGATGGCGGGGAAATCGTGCGCCAGCTCGAAGTCGTTGAACACCGAGCTCATCGGGACAATGTCTTCCAGCAGAGTCCGCAGGGCCGGAATGTCCCATTGACCGTTCCCGAGCTCGTAGATCAACCGGTTCTCGGTTTCCTCCAACGACACCTGGAACGTCTGGTAGAACGCCCGATTGCCGGATCTCACTCTCAGGGTCGTATCAAGAATCAGGAGCGGTTCGCGAACCGTGTCCACGATGTTCTGGGCGTACGTCTCGATGGCCTTGAGGTCGGCCTCGACGCGCCTGCGCTCGGTGACGTCTTCCATGGCGAGCACCAGCAGCTCGGCGTGGCTCCCCGCGCGCAGTTTCCGGCCGTTGAGGAGCATCACCCGGCGCCCGATGATCGGGAAAGTGTGCTCCAGCTCGAAGTCGTTAAAAACCGAGCTGGTGGGGATCACGTCCTCCAGCAGAGTCCGCAGTGCCGGAATGTCCCACTGCCCGTTGCCCAGCTCGTAGATGAGCCGATCTTCGGTTTCCTCGGGGGAGACCTGAAACGTCTGGTAAAACGCCCGGTTCGCGCTGCGAACGCGGAGGGCGGTATCGAGCATTAACAGCGGCTCGCGAACGGTCTCGACGATGTCTTGGGCATAGGTCTCAATGTCTTCGACCATGGCCGGGTTCCGGTTCATCAGTTGCCTGGACTCGAGGGACGGACTGCGGACGCATGGCGAGTGCCTACACGGCCATGAAACGCACGTACGATGCCCCCCGCCAGACAGCGGAGGATTATTTCCAACGTCACAACCCGATTACGACGTAACCCGTTGATTGCGCTTGCCTTCCACCAATGATCGGATAAATTACTTGAGCTATGATTAAAGTCGCCCGCGTCCTCGCGGAAAGCATCGCCGAGCAGGTGGGGATTGTGCCGGGCACCGAGCTCAGGACTGTCAACGGGCGAAAGATAGCAGATTTTCTCGACTGGGAGTTCCTGACGGCGGACGACGAGCTGATAATCGAAGCCGCGCTCCCCGATGGAGTGGAGCTCGTGCTGGAGATCGAGCGTCCTGACGCGGAATCGCTCGGCGTCGTGCTGGAGCCGCCCAACATTCGCCGGTGCGCCAACCGCTGCGAGTTCTGTTTCATCGAGGGCCTGCCGAAGGGGCTGAGGCGCTCTCTGTACGTGCGCGATGACGACTACCGGCTGTCGTTCGCTTACGGCAACTTTGCAACTCTGTCGAACCTCAAGCAGCGCGATATCGACCGGATCCTCGAGTACCGGCTCTCGCCGCTGTACGTCTCCGTGCACGCGACCAACTGGGAGGCCCGCAAGGTTCTGCTGAATAATCCGCGCGTGCCGAACGTCGTCGAGCAGCTCAGCAAGCTCGCCGCTGGCGGGATTCGCTTTCACTGTCAGATGGTGATCGTCCCGGGATTGAACGACGGCGCCGTGCTGGAGGAATCGATCAGCGACCTGTGGAATCTCGGAGACGCGGTACTCTCTACGGCGGTCGTGCCGGTTGGACTAACGCAGTTCTCCCATCTTTATACCGGCGAAACGATGGACGCGCGCAATGCGTCGAAGATTCTCGAGCAGGTGGAAGCGTGGGGCGGGCGCGCACAGCGCGAGCGCGGCGAAACCTGGATAGCTGGATCCGACGAGCTGTATCTACTCGCCGGGCGCGAGCTACCGGGCGAAGAGTTCTACGGAGAATTTGCCCAGATCGAGAACGGCGTAGGCGCCGTGACCTCGCTGCGGAAGCAGGTAAGGGAAGGGCTCGGCCGTCTCGACCGGCTGGACGGCATGCGCATCGGCGTGGTCACCGGCAAATCGATGGAACCGCTGATGCCGGGGCTGCTGGACGATCTGCGGCGGGTTACCGGCGCGACGTTCGAGCTCATTCCGATGGTGAACACGCTGTTCGGCCCGGCGATCGGAACCGCCGGTCTGCTCGTGGGCGCGGACCTGCGCGCCGCGCTTCAGTCCCGTGCCGATCTGGACCTCGCGCTGATCCCCGCCGAGACTATCAACGACGACGGGCTGTTCCTGGACGACGATTCGCTCGACGCTTTGCGAGCGGCGATGCCGATGCCGGTGCTGCCGTCTTACGATTTCGTCGACGTGCTCGAGCGCGCGCCACTCGAAGCAGCGCTCGCAGCATGAACATTCCAGTCGTGGCGATCGTCGGCCGCCCCAACGTGGGCAAGTCGGCGCTGTTCAACCGCATCATCGGCGAGAACTCCGCGATCGTCAGCGACGAAGCTGGCACCACCCGCGACCGGCACTTCGGGCGCGCGGATTGGAACGGCCGGCAATTCTGGCTGGTCGATACCGGCGGACTCGCCGACGACCCGCGCATGCCGATGGACGTGGAGATCCGGCGCCAGGTCGACGAAGCCATCAGCGAGGCGGACCTGATGCTGCTCGTCGTCGACGCGAAGCAGGGCCTCCACCCGAGCGACCGGCGCGTGGTAGACCTGGTGCGGGACTCACAGAAGCCATGGGTGCTCGTCGCCAACAAGGTCGACAACCCCGCCAGCACCGACTTCTTCGAGTTTTACGAGCTCGGCGCCGGCGATCCTTTCCCCGTGTCCGCGGCGAACGGGAAAAATTCCGGCGACCTCCTGGACGCGCTGGTCGAGAAGATTCCCGAGGTCACGGAAGAGCCGCCCGACGAGCTGCGGGTAGCCGTCGTGGGTCGGCCGAACGTCGGAAAGTCTTCGCTCGTGAACAAGCTGCTGGGCGAGGAGCGGCTGGTGGTCGCTGACGAAGCCGGCACGACGCGCGACGCCATCGACACTCCGGTCACGTACCACGGCCGTCCCATGGTATTCGTGGACACGGCCGGGCTGCGCCGCCAAGCGAGGGTGAGCGACGGAATCGAGTTTTACTCCACGCTGCGCACGCGCCGCGCGATCGAGAGCGCGACCATCTGCGTGCTGATGATCGACGCGGTCGAGGGGCTGCACAATCAGGATCTCAAGATCGCCAATCTCGCGTGGGAGGCGGGGCGCGGGCTGATCGTGGTGGTGAACAAGTGGGATCTCGCCGACAAGGACGACAAGAGTGCGGCGAAGTTCCAGAAAGAGGCGGGAGAGAAGGCGCCGTTTTTCAAGTTCGTCCCCTTCCTGTTCACGTCCGCACTAACCGGCCAGCGCGTGCAGAAGGTGTTCGAGCTCATCGTGGAGGTGGACGCCGAGCGGCAGAAGCGCATTTCCACGTCGCAGGTGAACAACACGCTGGGCGAGCTCGTCGCGCGCAGGCAGCCACCGCAAGCCGCCGGTCACGAGGTCAAGCTCAATTACGCGACGCAAGTAGAGACAGCTCCGCCGATGATAGCCGTATTCGGCAACAACCCGGAAAAGGTGCAGGAGCATTACATCAGGTATCTGCACAACGGCTTTCGCGAGGCGTGGGGCTTTACGGGCAATCCGCTCAAGGTCGTAATGCGGCGTAAATCCGGCTGACGTGCATCCCATTGCG
>JACDCY010000091.1 GCA_013817305.1 Gemmatimonadaceae bacterium
CTTCGCCGAGCGTTGTCCTGGCGCAGGCGTCGCCATACGTGCCGCTCGATGACGTCGCCTTCATGTACATCGACGCTTTGATGGCGCGTGGCGAGCTGCGGCAGCTCGCTTCGAACGAGCGGCCCTACACGGTTACCGCCGTGAGGCAGGCGCTGGCCGGCTCGCGGAAAAGGATCGAGACTGGTCCGCTTCGATCGTACGCCGAAGGGCTGGAGCGCTCGTTGGTCAAAACCACCGTGGAAGGCTCCAGGCGGAGCGACCGCGCGGATCGCCGGCAACCGGGGCCGGATGCGTTCGGCGCGAGGCTGAGCGGCGCTTTTTACGCTTTCGGTCAGACGTCCGGGCGCCGGGAGCTGATGCTGGCCGACGATGTAAATAGTGTCGATCCCGGAATCATGGGTCGGCTGGTCCTGGCGGGCGGACCCGTCGTCGGAATGCTGCGAGTGATCGGCGACACGCGGCTCAACGACGACCCGGAGTTCGCCGGCAGGAAAGACCGCGACATCGGCGGACGCACCGAAGACGGCTACGTCAGCGGACAATGGCGGTATGGCGAGCTGTTTCTGGGCCGGGCTTCGCGGAATTGGGGACCGTCCGTCATGCCCGGGCTCGTCATCGGCAATTACGCCTACAGCTACGATCATCTGTATGGGCGGTTCGGTACTCCGCGCATCCATTTCGCGTCGTTGTTCGCCAAACTCGACAGCGACCCGCTGGGTGGCGGGCGCGTTTCCAATCGCTATCTCGCCGCGCACCGCCTGGCGGGCAGGATCGGCCGGGTCGAGATCGGAATCAACGAGTCCATTCTCATGAGCGGCGAAGGGCGCGGATTGGAGATCGGCATGCTCAATCCGCTCAACATCTACGCGCTGTCCTGGCGCAACGAGAATCTCGACGGAAACCTGATGGTCGGCGCGGACGCCGCGCTTCGCACCCGCCGGTTCGGGAACTGGAGCGCCGAGTTGCTGATTGATGACCTGCAGATCGACCGGTGCGATGCCGTATGTGAAGAGCCGAGCTCGTACGGATTCACCTTCGCTGCCGAGGGACTGCCGCTGAGAGGGGCGCAGCGGTGGTTTGCGTCGTACACACGGGTATCAAGCCTCGCGTACCGCACGCCGCTGTATTCAGAGAGATACACCAGCTTCGACGTGGGGCTCGGGCGTGGGTTCTCGGACTACGACGAGACGCGTGTGGGGCTCGACCTCGCCCTGGTGCCGCGCATTCCGCTTCGGGTCTATGCAGCTCACCGGCGACAGGGTGCGGGCGATTATCGCGCTGCGTTCCCCGACACGTCGGCGTATCGCACCACGCCCGCGTTTCTCATTCCCAATACCGCCACAGTGCAGCGGCTCGGCCTCTCCGGCGGCGGCGTGCTGGGCCGGGGCTTCGAGCTGACCGCGGACCTCGGCCTCAACCGCGTTAGGCACACGATGGCACCGGGCGGTGCCGGAACGCGCCCGGTCTGGTTCGACAGCTCGGAAGACCGCAGCGGGTTCGAAGGCCGAGTGCGGCTCGGGTGGGAGCCTGGTTGGACTCTGTTCCGCGCGGGACGACCGTAGACCAGGAGCAGGTCCGCTCATATCTTGCTTCCCGCAGCTTGGCCTGTGAAGTGGCAGGCGAGCCGCTGCTAGCGAGAGGCGGTTAGCCATTGGCTGTCAGCTGTTCGCTGTGGCTGTAGTTTGCCGTTTGGGCCGGTAGCTCAGTTGGTTAGAGCAGTCGACTCATAATCGACGGGTCACAGGTTCGAATCCTGTCCGGCCCATGGAAGTGACGAGTGATCAGGAACCGTGGACTGCAGTTTGTGCGGAAGATGCCCGGCCACGGTGGCCGTTGGTCCGCTCGGTTCCCGATGGCCTGCGGAGGCCGAGGTCGCCGCAGGCCGAGTCTTAGCGAGCCGGAGGCGAGCGTAGCGGCCGGAGTGCGACCTCGGATCCCGCGGACTTCGCGGGCCCCCGGGCGGGATCGCCAGCAAAACCACCAAGTCTATGCCTGCGGCTAAGTTAGGTATATCTTTTTAAGCTGGCTCATTTCGCCCTCTCGCGGGTATTCTTTGCGAGGTGCGCGATTGGAGCATCCGGTCGCGTAGCTCAGCTGGTTAGAGCGCTGGTCTCACATACCAGAGGTCCGGGGTTCAAGTCCCTGCGCGATCACTTGTTCTCGAACTCCTTCGTACGAGCGGCCTCTGCCGCTCGTTTCTGCAAGATCAACGGGCGCTCAGCGCTCTTACTTCGACAAATAGCGTCAACTTCATGATTCGATTCAATAAGCACGCGATTCTGGCCGCGGCCCTGCTGTTTTTCCCGGTTGTCGCCTCCGCACAGAGACCCACGAGCGAAGAAGCGGAGCGTATGCTTCGCACGAACCCCGCCCTGCTCGACCAGATTCGCCAGCGCATCCTCACCAGTGGACTGACGCCTGAGCAGGTTCGGGCGAGACTGCGCGCGGAGGGATATCCCGAGGATCTGCTCGATGCGTATCTGGGTGGGGGACAAGCTGGTCCCGGGACTGCAGGCCAGCAGGAAGATGTCTTCCAGGCAATGACCACTCTCGGCCTTGCCGATACCAGCGAGGTCACGCTCCTTCGTTGCGGGTTGAACCTCGATGCCGTGCAGGTGGGTGACTCTGCGCTGCCGCCCGGCGTCATCGACAACCCGGCCTCCAGACGCGAGCAGCGGAATCGCGCGATACAGGCTCGCTGTACCGCCAGGTTCGATTCGTTGACTCGCGCGCTGCGATACAGGAGCGGGATCGACGCGGATAGCGGATTCACACTCTTCGGATTGGAGACCTTTCGGCAGCCGTCGAACCTGTTCGACCCGAACCTTACGGGACCGGTTGATCCTAGCTACCAGCTCGGGCCCGGCGACAAGCTCGTCCTGATTCTGACCGGAGACGTCGAGCAGTCGTATCAGCTCGAGGTTACACGCGAAGGTTTCGTGGTCATCCCGCAGGTCGGCCAGCTTTTCGTAAACAACCTCAGCCTGGCCCAGCTCGAGGACGTGCTGTTTTCGCGCCTCGGCCGCGTGTATTCAGGCGTCCGTCGCGGGGCGGGAGCCACTACACGGTTTTATATCACGCCGGCACGCCTTGGTAGCAATCAGATTTTCGTGCAGGGAGACGTGATACTGCCAGGCGCGCACCGAATCTCCAGCGCCGGTACAGCGATGAGCGCTCTGTACGCCGCCGGCGGACCGACCGACAACGGGACCCTTCGCCGGATCCAGGTCAGGCGGGCAGGGACTACGGTCGCCGAGCTCGACGTTTACGACTACCTCCTGCGCGGCGACGCGTCGAAGGACGTGCGCCTGCGCAACGGCGATATCGTGTTCGTCGGAATCCATGGTCCGCGAGTCCGCATCGTCGGCGAAGTCGCGCGTCCCGCAACGTACGAGATGAAGCCGGGCGAAATGCTCGACGACGTAGTTCGTTTCGCCGGCGGATTCACCCCCACGGCGGCGCGGGCACGCGTCCAGATCGAGAGGATTCTCCCTCCCTCGCAGAGATCGGTGGTGGGCGTCGACCGCATCACCACTGAAGTTTTCTCCGATCAATTCGCCGCAGGCACCGCTCCGAATCTTCCCGTGCAGCCTGGAGACGTGATACGTGTCTTCCCAGTCAGCAGCAGGGTGCGCAATCGCATTGCCGTTCGCGGAAACGTGCGGATGCCGGGCCTCCAGGGAATCCAGCCCGGTCGGACGACGATCGCGCAAGCGCTCAATGCCGCGGGTGGCATCAAGTCGGATTCGTACCTTGGCCAGATCCTCATAAGCCGCATGGAGCGAGATTCGTCCCGGACCCAGCTCCGTGCCGCACTCCGGGATACCACTGGAGTGGTAATCGGAGACTTTCTCCTGCAGGAAGACGACGAAATCACTGTCTTCTCCGTCTCCGAATTTCGCCATCCACGATATGTCGCGATCAGCGGCGCAGTCCAGAACGGAGGGCGGTTCGAGTATCGGGAAGGGATGACGGTCCGCGACCTGGTCTTGATGTCGGGCGGCCTGGAAGAGAGCGCGCTATTGACAGAAGCGGAAGTCGCGCGACTTCCCCAGGATAGAACCGGTGGACGAACAGCGACCACTTTCCGAATCTCGCTCGATTCGAGCTACATCTTCTCCCGTGGCCCCGATGGCAAATACCTCGGCCCCCCGGGGTTGCCTGCCCCGGCAGGACCTTCCCCCGATCAAGCACTGCTACCCTACGACAACGTCCTCATCCTCCGCCAACCGAATTGGGAGCTGCAACGAAACGTGGCTGTTGCTGGGGAAGTCCGTTACCCGGGTAAGTACGCGCTGGAGACCAAGAGCGAGCGCATAAGCGACATTCTCCGCCGTGCCGGCGGCTTGACTACCGAGGGATACTCCGACGGGATCGCCTTCGTGCGAAATCGAAATAGCATAGGACGTATAGGGATTGAACTTCCGAGAGTACTCCGTAATGCCAGGGATAGAGACAACCTGATCCTGCAGGACGGCGACTCGATTTTCATTCCCCGATATAGCGGAGTCGTTCACGTGAAAGGCGCGGTCAATTCACCGCTAGCGGTGGCCTACGTTCCGGGGCGCGATCTCGCGTGGTACGTGCGATCGGCTGGAGGACCGGGCGTTCGGGCGGATCTTGGTCGCGCGTACGTTACACAGCCGAACGGCAAGGTCGAGGCCGCGGTCAAGCGCCGGTTCGCGCCTGACGAGCAGCCCAAGCCTCGTCCCGGCGGTGTGATTTTCGTGCCCGAGCGTGACCCGAGCGAGCGCGACTCCCTTACCGTGTTCAGCACAGCGTTTACCACCATTGCTTCGATTCTCGGGAGCCTCGTCGCGGTCATCGCAATCGTGAATCGATAAGTGCTTCGACTGACGTCAGGCACAAAGACCTTGGGATTGCGCTGGACGCTGGTACTTGCGGGGCTCGTTGCGGGAGCTCAAGTGAGCGGCGCTCAAGATCGTGCACCGGCGGCGGTTGATTTCGCCTCTGGCGGGGAGCTGGAGAACTATCTGCGGGTGCTCCAAATCAGCGGCAAGACCGCGTGGTACCCGTGGTCGTTGCGGAGTTTTTCCGGACGCGAACTCCAGAAATTGCTCCCCTCAGACACAGCATCGCTTCCCTGGAGATTGAGCTCGGCGAAGCTCACGAGCCGTGTGGCGGTGGGCTCCGTGGACGTACGCACCGTCCTCAACTCTGCCTTCCCCTACGGGAGCAACGACGGGGCCGTGTGGGCCGGGCGTGGGCTAACCACGAGCGCCTCCGCCAGCGTGACCGCGAGGGTTGGCCCAGTGTCGCTGACGCTTGCGCCCCTCGCTTTCATCGCAACCAACGCGGCTTTCCCGCTCCTGGATAACGGCCAAACCGGCTCCCTGTCATACAACGACGGGTTATTCGCTGACCGCGTGGATCACCCTCAGCGGTTTGGCGACGGACCACACGGACGGGGGGACCCTGGAGCGAGCGAGATCCGCCTCGATACCCGCTTCGTCACGGCGGGATTTGGAACCGCCCCTATGTCGTGGGGGCCGGCATCCAGTTTCCCCTTTTTGCTTGGGACCAATGCGGCTGGATTCCCCCATGCGTTTCTTGGGACCGGTGAGCCCGTTAACATCTGGCTCGGAAAGACGCACGTGCGAGCCATGTGGGGAAAACTATCGCAGTCGTCCTACTCTCCCGTAACCGGGTCGGACAATTATCTGAGTGATGCCGAGCCCGGGCGCGATCGGCTCATGACCGGAATCGTGCTGATCTTCACGCCACGCCCGATCCCCCATCTGGAAGTAGGCGTCGCCCGATTCGCCCATGTTGCGAACCGGGTTGATGGGATCACCTCGGACTTCATCAAATCAGTTTGGCCGACATTCCTCAAGAAGAACGTGTATCGGGATCCGGACGTCGAGACCGGAAATGAGCTCGCTTCGTTTTTCGCCCGCTGGGCATTTCCGACCGCCGGCTTCGAACTATTCGCGGAACACGGCCACGACGACTGGTACCACGACCTGCGCGATCTAACGCAGGAGCCGGATCACAATCGTTCGTACTCGATCGGATTTCAGAAGACGTTCGACCGATCCGCACGGCGCCTGGACGTTCTCCGCGGAGAGTTAATCAACTACCAGATGCCGCCCTTGGGCCGCGATCGACCGGGACAAGGCTTCATCTATTCGCACAACTTCCTGCGACAGGGGCATACGCAACGCGGGCAGTTGCTGGGCTCGAGCGCAGGAGTAGGCTCCGCTTCCGCATCCCTGCTGGCATGGGACAGATATGCTCCATCGGGGCGCACGACGTTATCCTGGCGACGGACCGTTCGAGGCCACATTGGTACGTTTTACCTGGATGGCTCCACCAATGACAAGTCAATCGACGTCATTCACAGCCTTGGAGCCGAACGTTCGCGCGGAAACGCAAAGTTGCGGTACACGCTGGGCGTTGACCTGATGGCAAACCTGAACCGCCATTTTACGAGCGATGTGTTCAACTTCAACGCTCGGGCAGGAATGGAATGGTCGCCCTGAAACGTGCGATACGGCTACCGAACCCTGCCTAGAGAGAAACCGCAGGCCCCCGTCGGAGCCCGGCCGGAACGAGACCGAGCCACGCGCGCTTCTCCTCGCCGGACAGCGCCTTCGACCAGCCGAGCCCGCCGAATGCCACTGCTGCAGTGACGAGGAAGCCGGCAGTCGCCGCTGGCGAGACTTTGGGAGCATTGTGTAACAGGCCTACCACGACGCCGAAAACGATGATCAGCGCACCCGTTGCCACCCACAGGGGACGCGCGCGCGGTATCTCGAAAAACGCTCCGTGCCGGGCGGCGCCATAGGCAAGGAGAATGGCATCCAGCGAGATACGGACCGTCCACGCAAGCGCAGCCCCGGTCACGCCGTACGCGCTCACCAGAGCAACGGTTAGCGGTAGGTGGATCACCAGCTCGGCGATGTGATTCTTGGCCGGCAGATCGGGAC
>JACDCY010000092.1 GCA_013817305.1 Gemmatimonadaceae bacterium
GCGGGCGCTGTGGGCGCTTGGGGATTCGCTGGAAGCGCGCGTCCCGCGAAATGTTTCCGGGAACCCCGTCGGACTGCGCGACGCCGGACCGTACATCGAAAGCGAGACATCGCCGCACAGAATACGCGCAGAGATTGCCAGGATGTTGACCCGGTCGGTGGCAGGCGATTCCCTAGCCGCGGGCGCGATCGGCTCGCTGGTGCAGTTGGCGCGCGATCAGCACCCCCACGTGCGGATCAACGCGCTCCGCGCACTGGGCAGCTATGGCGAGCGAGCGAGGGCGCACGTGATCGCCGGCGCGCGCGACGGTGATCCGAACGTGAGGATTACCGCGGCTCAAAGCCTCGCGACGGTTCGCGATTCGGCGAGTGTGCCATGGGCCGAGCTTTGGACCGCTGATACCGGACACGCTTTTCGGCAGAGTCTGCTCGAGGGCTCTCTACGATTCGGCGTTGAGCTCCCCGCGGTCGCCGAGTGGAGCAGGGATCCTGATTGGAGACGGCGGGCAGCGGTGGCATCGGCCGCTGGCGGCGCGCCGAACGGCGCGCAAAGTGTGCGCATAGCGCAGGGCTTGGTCGCGGACGGTGACGGGCGCGTCAGGGCGGCGGCGTTGAGCGGTATCGCTTCCGACACGAGCCGCATCACTCCGCAGGTTCGTCCGCTGCTCGTATCGGCGACGAACGACCCGGATCCGCTGGTCAAGGAGCGAGCGCTGGCCGCGCTTTCGCGACGCGCGGAAATCGAAAGCGAGCCCGCCGCGCCGGTGCGCGAGCTCGGCTGGTACGAGGACGTAGTGAGGACAATAGTGCGGCCCGCGCTCGACGGCAGGCCTGCGCGCGTCGCATTCACGACGGAGCGGGGCGTAATTGGAATCGAGTTCTTCGCCGCCGAAGCACCGTTGACCGTAAGAAACTTTCTTGATCTTGCGCGGTCCGGGACCTTTCGCGGTACGCGCTTCCATCGTGTAGTTCCGAACTTCGTTGCCCAGGACGGAGATCCCCGAGGGGACGGATCAGGCGGGCCGGGGTATTCAATTCGCGACGAGCTCAACAACCATCGATACGACCGCGGCGTGCTGGGAATGGCGCTGTCGGGACCGGATACAGGAGGCAGTCAGTGGTTCATCACGCATTCGCCGCAGCCGCACCTCGACGGAGGGTACACGGTCTTCGGGAGAGTTGTGTCCGGGTTGGACGCGCTCGATCGGCTTGTGCAGGGAGATATGCTGGTGGATGTGCGATGAGAACGGCGCTGCGTGCTGCGTGTCGCGTGCTGCGTGCCAACGGCGGAAACGCGATTATGCTGGGCGCCCTTGCGATGATCGGGATCGCTGGCTGTAGCCCGCCTGCGGCGGCGCCGCTCGGGGGAGCGCCGGCGCCGCGAGCGGCGCTGCCGGGCTCGGCGCTCGCGCCCGGGTACAGGCAGATCGTGTTCGACTGGGAGTACCAGCAGGGTGACTCGCGCATGCGCGGGGAGGGCGTCGTTCGGCTGGCCCCGCCGGACAGTGCCCGGCTCGACCTTTTCCTCGGCGGCGGGTTTGGAGGCGGCGCTGCGCTCCTCATTGGAGACTCGCTTAGAGCGCCGCTGGTGGACGCGGCAAGGAGGCTCATCCCCCCGGCGCCCATGCTCTGGGCGGCATTCGGCAGGCTCGCCATACCTGCGGCCTCCGATACGACCGTTCGCATTGAAGGCACGGTCACCCGCGCCGATATTGGTGCGGCGCCTGTGTGGCGCGTAGAGTTCCATGGAAACAGGCTCACCCGGCTCGACCGGATTGATGACGGGCGTGTGAGGGACTTCGTCAACAGAAGGGAGAGGGAGGTGGTCTACGAGTCGTTCTCGCCACGTAGCTCGCTCACTCTGAGGATAAAGCGGGATGAACCAGCCACACCATTCGATGCGAAGATCTGGACTCTTTAGTCTCGCGCTTCTTCTCGCGGCGGGCTGCGCGTACGGGTTCGCGGGCGGCGGGCTGCCGGCGCACGTCAAGACGATCGCCGTCATACCGTTCGATAACGAGACCACAAGCTCGGAGATCCAACGCGAGCTCGTCGACGCCTTCAGGGCCGAGCTGCACAACCGGCTCGGCGTGCGGGAAGCGCCGGAGGTGCGCGCCAATGCGATAGTGCGCGGGACGATCCAGCGGTACGAGGTAGACATTCCTGTCGCGTACAGCGCCGACAACCGGGCTACGACCACCGCGCTCCGAATGCTCCAGCTCGTCGTCGACATCGAGCTCGTGGACCAGGTCACTGGCGAGACGCTGTGGGAGAGAAAGGGTCTGGTGACGGATGCCCAGTATGAGGAGCGGGGCGAGCCCGCCGCCCGCAAGACAGCGATCCGCCACGTGGTAAACGCTCTCGTCGAAGGCGCACAGTCGCAGTGGTGATGGCCATCCGGGTCGAGCGCGGTGCGCGCGGCCGGCGTGGCGCAAGCGCGATCGGATGTCTTGTTCCGCTTCTGGTGTTGACCATCATCGGGTACGCCGCGGTGCACGCGAGCGACGCTGGCTTCACGTACTACCGGTTGCGTGACGCGATGCAGCAGCAGGCGAGATTCGCAGATCAGCGGACCGATGACCAGATCAGAACACGGCTGCGCGCATTCGTGGATTCCATGGGCATGCCGGTCGGCGCGAGGAAGATCAACGTCAGGCGAACTGAGACCCGCATCACCATCTCCGCGGACTACGCGGAAACGATCGACTTTCCTTTTTTCTCTAAGCGCTTCGACTTCCACCCGAAGGCGGAGCGGCAGTTCTGACCGGCACACCGTTCGACCCCGCTCGGAAAATCATGAGCTGGCCGGCGGCCGCGCGCTGGCGCGAGGCGCTCGTTGGCCCCCTCGTCTTCACCAACGGCGTCTTCGACCTTCTGCACCCGGGACACCTCGACGTTCTCTCCGCCGCCCGTCGCGAAGGTGGGGCGCTCGTCGTCGGCCTCAACTCGGACGACTCGGTCCGCCGACTCAAAGGTCCCGAGCGCCCAGTGCAAGGCGAGGGCGACCGCGCCTTCGTTCTCGCGGGGCTCGAGGCCGTGGACGCGGTGGTCGTATTCGAGCAGGACACTCCGCTCGAGCTCATCCGGCACCTCCGTCCCGCGGTCGTGGTCAAGGGAGGCGACTACCGCCAGGAGACGATCGTGGGCGCCGAAGATGTCACGGGCTGGGGCGGGCGCGTGATCGTGGTGCCGTTGCGGGAAGGGCACTCGACCACCGGAGCCATCGCGGCGCTCCGTCGCGCCGGACCTGACTGATCGGGCCACGGCGCCGGTGATCGACCGCGTTCTCCTCGTCGCTACGCGAAGCGACGACAAGCTGCGCGAGATCCTCCCGCTTCTGCGGCACCTCCCGGCACGAATAGTCGGCTTGCAGGAGGCTGGCATTCCCGTAACGGCCGCGGAAGATTCGATCGAGCGGTTTGACACGTTCGAAGAGAATGCCGCCGCGAAGGCGCGCTACTTCTTCACCGTGAGCGGGGGGATGGCCACCGTCGCCGACGATTCCGGTATCGCTGTCGACGCGCTTGGCGGAGCGCCCGGCGTCCGAAGCAAGCGGTGGTCGGGGCGCGCCGGGCTGGATGGGAAGGCGCTCGACGAGGCCAACAACGCGCATCTGCTCGAAGCGTTGCGGGAAGCAGCCGAGCGGACCGCGAAATACGTCTGTGTGGCGTCCTTTGCAGACGCGCGAACTACCCTCCGAGCTCGCGGCGAGACCGGCGGGCTCATCACGGAAACTCCGCGGGGGAGCGCAGGGTTCGGGTATGACCCTTATTTTCTTTCGGACGATCTCGGCTGCACTTTCGGGGAGGCGGACCAGGCGGAAAAAAGCCGGGTGAGTCACCGCGGGCGCGCCTTCAGGGAGCTCGCCGCCCAGCTTGGAAGCGTATTCCGTGACTAGGAGCTAGTCACCGGTCACCACTAATTCAGCCAGATGTCACGCAAGCTGCTCGCCATTCACGTCATCGCGGCATCGACGCTCGCGTGCTCCCCGCTGAAGCCCGCGCCGGAGCCCGCGATGAGCGTGCTCGTGTACAATATTCACGCGGGGAAAGACGCAAAGGGTGTATCAAACCTCGCGCGCGTCGCTGAGATCGTGAAGGCGACCGGTGCTGACGTGGCGCTGCTGCAGGAAGTGGACATCGACACGCGAAGATCCGGCAGGGTGGATCAGCCTGCCGAGCTGTCCGAGCTCACCGGCCTGAGAGACGTCTTCGGCAAGACGCTTGACTACGACGGAGGCGAGTACGGCATCGCCGTGCTGACACGCTGGCCGGTCCCGCACGATACGTTGTTCCGGCTTCAGGTCACGCCCCGTCAGGCGCGCGCAGGAGGATCGTACGAGCCTCGCGGGGTGCTGCACGTTCTGATCGCAACGCCGTACGGACCGCTGCACATTCTCAACACGCATCTCGACGCATCCGGGGAGGATCGCTTCCGCGTGCAGGAGGCGGCGACGGTCTTGCGCCTGGCGAATCAGCTGCGTGCCAGCGGCGAGCTCGTCTTCATCGGCGGCGACCTGAACGCAAACCCCGATTCGCGCGTGCTTGCGATGTTTCGCGAGGCGGGGTGGAAGGACGCGTGGGAAGAGTGCGGCGTGGGAGACGGGAAATCGTATCCCTCCAGCGTGCCTGTGAAGAGGATCGACTATCTACTCTTCGGAACCGGGGTCACCTGCATGCGAGCCGAGGTTCTGGCAACAGAGGCATCGGACCACCGGCCGATCGTGTTCCGCGTCAGGATGGCCCGATGACGGTGAACGTTGCGCGCATCCTGGTTTTGGGGACGGCAGCCTGGCTTGCCGCGGCCGGATGCGCCTCCGTCCCGCGTGCGCCCGGGGAGAGCTACCTGGGGAAGTCGAAGCCCGGAGAGGGCTCCGTGCTGACGGCTGCGGAGAACGACTGGGTCGAGCGCACGCTGGCCGCGCTCACGCTGCGCGAGCGGGTTGCACAGCTGATCATGCCCTGGGTGGGAGGGGAGTACGCGGCAGAGGGATCACCCGAGTTCGAGCAGGTGCGGAAGTGGGTGGAAACCGACAAAGTGGGTGGACTGATACTTTCGATCGGCAGTCCGCTCTCGTACGGCGTGAAGCTGAACGCGATGCAGCGACGCGCGGCGGTGCCGCTGCTCATCGCGTCGGACATGGAGAACGGCCCGGGCATGCGCATGGGGAACATGTACGCGTTTCCGTCGCTGCTTCCGCAGGGCGGGGGCACGGTTTTCCCCCCCGTCATGGCGCTCGGCGCCGGACGATCGCCGGAGCTGGCGTTCGAGCTCGGACGCATCCTGGGACTCGAGGCGCGCGCTGTCGGCGTGCATCTCGCGTTCGGGCCCGTTCTAGACGTGAACTCGAATCCGCTGAATCCCGTCATCAATACCAGATCGTTCGGTGAAGACCCGGCGCTCGTGTCGTTGCTCGCGTCCGCGTACATCAGGGGCGCGCGCTCGACGGGGCTGATGACGACCGCGAAGCATTTCCCGGGGCACGGCGATACGAGACACGATTCGCACGTGCAGCTCCCCACGATCGACGCGAACAGGGCGCGTCTCGATTCGGTGGAACTCGCGCCCTTCCGTGCCGCCTCCGCCGAGGGGATCGACGCGGTCATGACTGCGCACATCGCCGTTGTCGGCGTCGAAGGGACCGGCGCTCCGCCGGCGACCCTGTCGCGGAATTTCATGACGGACGTCCTTAGGACGGATCTCGGGTTTCGGGGGCTTGTGGTTACCGATGCGATGACCATGGGGGCCGTCGCCGCGCGATACGGGGCGAGCGAGCCGCTACTGCTCGCGATCGAAGCGGGCGCGGACATACTGCTCATGCCCCGCAACGTGAGCGACGCGATCGACGTCGTGTCGTCCGCCGTGGCGTCGGGGCGGATCAGCAATGACCGGATAGATCGCTCCGCGCGCAAGGTCCTCGAGATGAAAGTGAAGGCGGGGCTAGAGCGCGGCCGGCTCGTGCGCGTAGACGAGATTCCGCTCGTGGTGAACATCCCGCAGCACGCCGCGGCCGCCGCCGAGGTCGCGCGACGATCCATCGTTCTTGCGCGCGACAGTGCCGGCGCAGTTCCGCTTCCCGCGACGAGGACGCGCTTGCTGTCGATAACGTTCGCGGAGGCGAGCGATCCGATCGCCGGCCGTGTGTTCGACGGGATCCTCAGCGATGCCGGGCACTCTGTCACCGGGGTTCGGGTCGACAACCGGACGACCAGCAGCGAGTACGACAGGCTGATCGCCATCGACTCCGTCGACGTCGTGGTTATCTCGGCGTACGTATCTCCGCGCGAGTCGGCCGGGACCGTCGGCGTGGAGCCGCGCTTTTCGCGCTTCGTCCAGGAGCTGGCCTCCCGGAAGCGCTCAGTGATGGCCGTTTCGTTTGGCAGCCCCTATCTGCTCAGCTTTTTCCCGGGAGTTCCTGCCTACATGCTCGCGTGGGGCGGCGCGCCGGTCAGCCAGCGGGCGGCAGCCGAGGCGCTGTTGGGCCTGAGTCCGATCACGGGGAAGATGCCGGTCTCGATACCCTCGCACCATCGCTACGGAGACGGCATTGTGCGTGAAGCACGCGCGGGTTCCGCTTCTCAACCGGATTGATATGACGCAAACCTCCGCGGGCGGCGCGCGGCCGAAGGCCGCCGGCCTGGTCACGATCGAAGAGATCAAAGCCGCAGCCGCCGCGCTGCGGGGCGTAGCGGTTCGAACTCCTCTGCTGCGGGACGACATTCTGTCGGGTGTGGCCGGCGTGCCCGTCTGGCTCAAGCCGGAAATGCTGCAGCGGAGCGGCACTTTCAAGTTCCGCGGCGCCTACACATTTCTCAGCC
>JACDCY010000019.1 GCA_013817305.1 Gemmatimonadaceae bacterium
GGTCGCTGATCCATGCGCAGTTTTTCGATGCGTAGTCTGCTGCTGCTCGGGTGCGCTGCCTGCCTCACGGGCGCGCTGGCGTGCGGCGACTCTCTCACGGAAGGCACTACGGGCGACGCGAATCCCCCGGCTCTGGATCTCGCTGGGAAGGTGAGCGGCAGCGACACGGTGCTCTCTTTCACGGCTGACGCGCGTGACAACCTCGGCCTCAAGACGATTCACGTCAGCGTTACCGGCGGTGTGTCGTTCACCTTCGACACCACGTTCACGTCGGCGGTCACGTCGACGAGTATCCCCTTCACGCTCAGCGTTCCACGGAGCGTCCCCGCCGGCACGGCAGTCACCGTCGTCGGATACGCCACCGATGGATCCGGAAACCGGTCCCTGGCCGATACGCTGCGCCTTGCGATTGGAAACGTTGTGCCCCCGGATGCGAGGATCACCAATCCGCAGACCGGGAGCATTGCCGTAGTCGGTAAATCGATCGTGCTGTCGATCGTGGGAAAGAGCGGACTGCGCGTCCGCTCGCTCGGGTTCCGCACGAGCGGCGTTCTCACCACGGCCGATTCCACGATCTTCTCTACGCCGCTGAGAGATTCCGTTGCTATCAGTGATACGCTCGCGATTCCCGACGGGACGCCGGCCGGGCAGCTCACTGTAGTGCCTTTCGTGTACGACTCTCTCGGACAGCGGTCGCTCGGTCCTTCGATCGTTCTCACCGTCCAGACGGCCGCCGGTAGCACGTCTTCACCGGTAGTGACGTTTGGCACGACGCCGCGCGTTGAGGTAAGCGACACCATCAACGTCGCGGCCTCGGATCCGACAGGCATAGCGAATCTCGGCTACGAAGTCAGGGGCACACCCAGCGGTGCTGTCGAATCCGCCGACTCACTGATCTCGACCGGCCAGATCACTTCGCTGTTCCGCACGTTCACCATGCGGTTGCCATATACGACGTTCCCGAAGACGGTCTACATACGGGCGTTTGCTACGAACGCGAATGGGACGCGCGCGTACGCCCTGCGCGCCAATGGCGAGGTTCGGACAGATACGGTAATTGTCGTTGCGGGCGCGACACGGCCGTTGCCTTCCGGCGGATCGGTAGCCGACGCCCTGTACCATCCCCGCAAGGACCGGCTCTACCTCACTAACATCGATCGCAACCGTCTCGAGGTGTTCGCCTTCGCGGATTCGACTTTCAAGCCCTCAATCAGTGTCGGCTCGCGACCGTGGGGGATCACGGCGTGGCCCCGCGATCGCGATGGAACCATGGGCGATACCCTGCTTGTGGCCAATTCCGGCGGTACCTCGATCTCGTATGTCGATTTAAACGCGGTGAGCACCCTTTCACCGTCGGGCCGCGACGTGTCCGCGTATGCGTTGCCCAACCTCATCGCCTACAGCGTAACCTCGAAGGAATCCGCGACTGTGCCGGGAACGTTCATCCAGGAACGGACCGTGTACGATTTCAGCGACCGCCCGCAGTTCATCGCGGCGACGTGCAAGGGGAGCACGACTCCCGGCACGCTGTGCGCCAACAGCGACGTCCTGCTGGTGTATTCGACCGCCCCGACGGGAGGCCAGAGCATTCCGTTCGCGAACAAGGGGAGCGTTCGCTGGGAGAATCTTACCCAGCGGTCCTCGCACTTTTTCTTCGAGCAGGCCATGGGGCAGTCGGCGGGACGCAGGGACACCCTCGAGGTGCGACGTTTCGCGGCGGCCGGCTTCGGCTCCGATTCTCTCCTGGTCCCGCTGACGCGGGCAATCGAGGTAGTCGTCGAGCGACTGGGCTTTCGCGATACCACTTATGTGCGAAACTCCGGCAACTTCCGCCGGGCAGTCATCGGGGAGGGCGGCCCCGTACTCGGCAGCCGCGCCTTGATGTACGACGCCACGCGGGGAATGGAGGCGAATGCTCAGCCGTCGATCGATCTCGGCGTGTCCCGCGCAGAGGACGCGTCGGATTTCATCGCCAACGCTTTTTCGCGTGTAAAGGGCGTGGCCATCAACTTCGATGGAGAGCTGGCGGCGATTCGCGGTGATTCCACCTACTTGTTGGACGCGACGCTGCGCCTTCAGGGTCTCTTCCAGACGTCCGGCGGAAACCCGGGCTTCGACTTCCACCCGCTCAATAAGGGCAACGGCACGAGCGTTCCCCGCCAAAATTGTTATTCGTTCGCAGCCTCCTCGGAGCCGGTGGTCGAGATATACGAAAACCGGAGCTACGCCCGGGTGAATGTCGTGCCGATTCGCGATCCAATAATCGGCCCCATCAAGTCGGCACTGCGCCCAACCGGCGAGATCGTTCTGGTCGGTGCGACGGTGCGTGGAGTCGTGATCGTCACGTTGCCGAGTAACTTCGTGAGCGGGTGCCCGTAACGCAGTAGGAAACTGGCAGTTCTAAGTGGTAGTTAGCAGTCCTTCGGCGGCCGGTAGTATCTTTTCGCCATGCTCCGATTTACTACTGCGGGCGAATCGCACGGCCCCGCACTCGTAGCAGTCCTCGAGGGCATGGTCGCGGGCGTTCCGCTTTCCGCCGACGACGTGAACGGGGAGCTCGCGCGCCGACAGCAGGGGTATGGCCGCGGGCGTCGGATGCAGATCGAGTCCGACAGCGTCGAGTTCCTCTCGGGCGTGCGCGCCGGCGAAACGATCGGCTCTCCCATCGCCATGTTGATCCGGAACCGCGACTGGAAGAACTGGTCGGAGATCATGGACCCCGCGCGCAACGCGTCGGATCCGGAGAACAGAAAGCGAGCCGTCACGCGCCCGCGCCCCGGGCACGCGGATCTGTCGGGAATGCTCAAATACGACAGGTCGGACGCGCGGGATGTGCTTGAGCGAGCGTCGGCGCGAGAGACGACCGCGCGGGTCGCGGCCTCGGCAGTCTGCCGGCGTTTCCTCGCGGAGTTCTCGGTGCGGGTAGGCAGTCATGTCGTCCAGCTTGGCGGCATCGATGCGTCCGTCCCCGAGCCCATGCCTGACGACATCAACGCGGCTGTCGCGGATTCGCCCCTGCGCACGCTCGACAGGGACTCCGAGAAGCGGATGATCGCTCGCATCGACGACGCGAAGCGCGACGGGGACACGCTTGGCGGGATCTGCGAGGTGGTGTGCAGCGGGCTGCCGGTAGGTCTCGGCTCGTACGTCTCGTGGGACAGGAAGCTCGACGGGCGGCTCGCATCGGCGGTCATGTCCATCCCGGCGGTGAAGGGAGTCGAGCTGGGGCTCGGGTTCGAGGCCGCGAGGCTGCCCGGATCGCGCGTGCATGACGAAATCCACGCGGACCGGGCGGCGCCGCGCGCTGGTGGGGTACACCGCGCCAGCAACCGCGCGGGCGGTCTGGAAGGCGGGATGACGACGGGCGAGCCGCTGGTGATCCGCGTCGCGATGAAACCGATCAGCACGCTGATGAAGCCACTCGCTACCATCGACACCGAGACGCGCGATCCGGCGACCGCTGTCGCCGAGCGCAGCGACGTAACCGCGGTCCCGGCGATGGGAGTGATAGCGGAGGGGATGGTGGCGTTCGTGGTCGCGCAGGCATTCCTGGAAAAATTCGGGGGAGATTCGCTGGGTGAGACACGCGCGAATTACGATTCCTACATCGCGCGCATCAACGAGCGGCGGTAGGGAATTGCGGAGCGCGGTGTGCGTTGACCGTTTCTCCGTTTTCCGTCCGGACGTTGCGGCGGCTGGAACCGCAGTTACGGGAAAACGTCCCACTCAACAGCGGGTAACGCACACCGCGCACCGCCGTTCCCGCCGCATTAGATGCCCGTTTTCCTGATCGGACTTCCAGGCTCCGGAAAATCCACGATCGGGCAAGCGGTAGCCGATCGTCTCGCCGTACCGTTCGTGGACTTCGATCGCGAGATCGAAAGAGCCGCCGCGAAATCGATTTCCCGCATCTTCGCCGAAGAGGGCGAGCCCCGCTTTCGCGAACTCGAATTCGAGGCCACCGGGCGTTTGCCCGGCACCCCTGCTATAGTTGCTCCTGGCGCGGGCTGGATCTCGAACGAGGCGGTCAGGGTACTTGTGCCTCGGCCCGGCCCTACCATATACCTTAGAGTAGAGCCCCGGACGGCAGCCTTGCGGCTGGGGGCGGGAGCCGCGGACCGGCCGCTGCTGGCCGGGGACCCGAAAAAAGAACTGGAGCGGCTGCTCGCCGCCCGGCACAGGCTCTACGAGTCGGCGGACGCAATCGTCGACACGGACCAGTATCAAATCGACCACGTAGCTCAACGGACCGCCGAGCTGGCCTCGGCGCTTCTGCAACACCGGACGAAATAAGAGGATCATGGACGAACAGCTGCCAGTAGCTATGCCTTTCAGGGTCATGGGACCACACGAACGGGGACGCTTCGCGCCGGAGGCCTGGGGCCATCTGCTCGCGCTCAGCGGGACCGGCGCGATCAACTCCGCCGAGCTCGAGCACATCATCGAGCGCGCGCTCGTGCAGTTCGAAGGACGGATAGCGCTGGACGACCTGCGCAATCTCCTTGAGGGCACCGGGCTCGACGACGTCGGCGCGCCCGGCGACAACCCGACGGTGCACTAGCCGATGGCAGCAAAGAAGAGCGCCAAGTCGGCGGTAAAAAAGCGCGCATCCACGACGAAATCGCCGGCTGCGCTCATTGCCGCGCCGCGAAAAGTGACCACGAAAAAGAAGACATCCGCCTCGCCGAGGCTGGTGAAGGCTACGGCGGCGCGCAAGCGAAAGCTGGTTGTTGCAGAGGATGATGGTGATTCGGGAGAGCACGGCGGCACGACGTCACTCGTGATTGTGGAGTCGCCGGCCAAGGCCAAGACCATTGGAAAGTACCTCGGACGAGGCTACCGCGTCCGCGCCACCATCGGCCACTTGCGCGACCTTCCCGAGAAGAAGCTGGGCATCGAGATCGACAACGATTTCAAGCCCGAGTACGTGACGATTCCCGGCAAGGAGAAGACTCTTGCCGAGCTCAAGGCTGCCGCGAAGGGCTCGCGCGAAGTATTCCTTGCGACCGATCCGGACCGGGAAGGCGAAGCGATCGCGTGGCATGTGGCAAGCCAGATCGGCGGAAAGAACAGCGCGCCCATCAGGCGGGTGCTTTTCAACGAGATCACCAAGGACGCCGTCCAGCTCGCGATCGCGAACGCTGGTGACATCGACGAGAACAAGGTGAACGCGCAGCAGGCGCGCCGGGTGCTGGACCGGCTAGTGGGTTACAAGGCGAGCCCGGTGCTGTGGAAGACGGTGAAGAAGGGGATCTCGGCGGGGCGCGTGCAGACCGTCGCGCTGCGCCTGATCGTCGAGCGCGAGCGTGACGTCAAGGCGTTCAATCCCGTCGAGTACTGGAGCGTCGAAGCGCAGCTGAGAAAGGGCGATCAGGATTTTACTGCCAAGCTTCACCACGTCGACGGCAACAAGCCGCACATTCCCGACGAGGCGACTGCCACGCGCATCCTCGCCGACCTGCAGAAATGGAAGGAATTCCCGGTAAGCGACGTAAAGCGTCGCGAGCGCAGGAAGAATCCTGCCGCGCCGTTTACGACGAGCACGCTCCAGCAGGAAGCCGCCAAGAAGCTCGGCTTCGGGTCCAAGAAGACGATGCGGCTCGCGCAGGATCTCTACGAAGGCATCGAGATCGGCGACGAAGGCGCGGTCGGACTCATAACGTACATGCGCACGGACTCGACCCGCATATCCGAGACCGCCGCGGGCCACGCGCGCGAGTACCTGCGCACCCTCTTCGGCAAGGAGTTTCTCGCCGACGGGCCCCAGCTATACGGAGGCGCAAAGGGGAAGGACGGCGAGAAAGCTCCGGCCAAAGAAGGAAAAGTCCGGACGCAGGACGCGCACGAGGCTGTCCGCCCGACTGATCCCGAGCGTAGGCCGGACCGCATCGCACGCTTCTTCAAGGACGACAAGGGACGCGACCGTCTGCGCCTCTACCAGCTCATCTGGGAGAGATTCATGGCCTCGCAGATGGCGCCCGCGGTGTTCGACACCACCACGGTGGACTTCCAGCTCGACCAGTATCTGTTCCGGTCGACGGGAAGCGTGATCAAGTTCCAGGGATTCCTCGCGCTGTACAAGGAAACCCGCGAAGAGGGCGAAGGCCGCGCGCTCGAGGACGAGCAGGCGCTCCCGTCGATTGGTGCCGGCGAGAAGATTCCCGTGCGCTCGATCACGCCGGCGCAGCACTTCACCGAGCCGCCCCCGCGTTTTTCTGAGGCGAGTCTCGTCAAGGAGCTGGAGCGCCTCGGAATCGGCCGCCCGTCGACGTACGCGTCGATTATCTCGACGCTGCTCGATCGCCATTACGTGGATCTCGAGCAGCGCCGTTTCCACCCGAGCGAGCTCGGCAATCAGGTCGAGCGCGTCATGGTGAAGAAGTTTCCCGACGTCTTCAACGTCGCGTTCACGTCGCACATGGAGAGCGATCTCGACAAGGTCGAGGACGGCGACGTGGATTGGCACGAGATGGTGGGCGAGTTCTACGGGCCGTTCGCGGCCACGCTCAAGATTGAAGACACCGAATCCCTGATTGCGGAAGCGCACGACCTTTCGGCGCTGGCCACCGAGCGTTGTCCGCAATGCAGTGGTAAGCTGGTGGCGCGCGGGGGATTCTTCGGGCCGTTCGTGGCGTGCGAGAAGCACCCCAAGGAGTGCAAGTTTACGCGCCCGCTGCGCGGCGACAGAAAGCCCGCACGGATGTCGGACGAGATCTGCCACGAATGCGGGGCTCCGATGGTGATCCGCACCGGGCGTACCGGCGAGTTCCTGGGCTGCAGCAAGTTCCCCAAGTGTCGCGGCACGCGGTCGATGCCCACAGGAGTGAAGTGCCCCAAGGACGGCGGCGATATCGCGGTGCGCCGGTCGAAAAAGCGCGGCAAGGCGTTCTACGGGTGTGCGAACTACCCCAAGTGCGACTTCGTTTTATGGGACAAGCCGGTTGCCGAGAAGTGCGCGGAGTGCGGTTACCTGGGCGCGGAGCAGAAGTTCAACAAGACGCGCGGCGAATTCCGGAAGTGCATCGGCTGCGCGAACGAGTGGGAGGTGGAGTCGCAGCCGTTGGAGGCTATTCCGGCATAACGCCGCTGACCCCCTTCAGGGCTTTTCTGCGGGCCTGGGCTCCGACGGTTTCCTTGGTGCGGGAGCCGACGGCGCCGGCTCGCTCCTCGGGGGCTCGGCTCTCGGAGTGGGCTCCGATCGCGGAGTCTCCTGCCTCGGTGCCGGTGCCGGCCGCGACTCGGGCATCTCGCGCCGGGGCTGACCGCCGGCGGCAGCCGGCCCTACGCGATCGGTCCGATCCGCGCCCGCGCCCGGGCGCCTGACGTCATCAGCTCTTGCCCGATATATCCGCGAGTCAGCCGGCTGGGCGTCCACCGCACGCGGCACAGCCCGTCGATTAATACCACCGCCACCCCGGCCCGGCGTCTCGGGGACTCCGCGCGAGCCTGAATCCAGAATGGTTTCGGGCGGCGTCCCGGGGGGAGCCGCCGGCTTCGTTGCCTGGGCCAGGTTCCTGGTGCCCGGGCACGCCGGAATGTTCCAGCCGAACGGCACGAGGACCATTCGTCCGTCGGGGCAGCTCATGAAGGCGTACTGCGCGTGCCACGGCTGGTCTCGCGGCATGTCAGGCCACACCACGTACAGATCGGAGCTCCACTCTTCGTCGTCGAGAGATCCCACGACGATCCGCTCGAGGTCGTCCAGCGTCCCCGAGATATCCATCGCCAAAAATGAGCGCCATCCCATCGCCGAGCGAAGCGATGCCGGGGAAAGCTGGATGTCGGCGATTCGAAGCGGCGACCTGGACGCGATTATGTAGAGGTACTTCGGCTTGCCAAACGTTGACGCGGTCGAGTAGTACTGCGCGTCCGCATAGTACCAGCGGCCCTCCACGTGCGAGGAGAAAAACGTCGTGTTGACGCCCGCTGCGGCAACGCGCGGGTCGCCGGAACGGGGATACAGCATGCTGATGCCGCGGTCGGGCGCCACTTCGAAAACCGCGACGTACGCGGGCTCGCTAGTCAGAAACCGGAGCATCCCGTTTTCCGGCGGGAGCAGACGCACCGCGAGCGGCTCGGGCGCCCACACCTCGGACGCGTTCTGAACCGGAACCGGTTTGTGAGCGCAGGCCGCGGTGGATCCAGCCAGGGAAAGGGCGAGCAAGATCTTGCGCATGGCTTCTCTCCGCATCAAGTGACTGCGACACCCAAATCCTAGCAAATACACGGCCCGGTCGCCACGGATTCGCTCTATGTTAGGAACATGGCTGCGGCTGACAGGACCATTAGCGTGATCGGGGGCGGGCTCGCCGGGTCGGAGGCCGCCTGGCAGCTCGCGGCCAGGGGCCATGCGGTCCGGCTGCACGAGATGCGGCCAGTTCGGTCTACGCCCGCGCACAAGACCGACCTCCTCGCCGAGCTGGTGTGCTCGAACACGTTCAAGAGCACCGAGCTGTCATCCGCGCACGGCCTGCTGAAAGCCGAGATGCGCGAGCTCGGCTCCATGATCCTCGAGTGCGCGGATGTCGCGCGCGTTCCGGCGGGCTCCGCCCTCGGCGTCGACCGCGAGGTTTTTGCCGCTGCCGTCACCGAGCGCGTCACGAACCACCCGCTGATCGAAATTGTTCGCGAGGAAGTGACGGCGATCGCCTCGCCGTGCATCGTCGCCACCGGACCGCTCACGTCGGACGCGCTGGCTTCAGTGATTCGCGAGCTGCTCGGCGCGGACTCCCTCGCTTTCTACGACTCCATAGCGCCGATCGTCGCGTTCGAATCCATCGATCAAGCCCAGGTCTTTCGCGCGTCGCGGTACGACAAGGAAACGATGGAGTCAGGCGCCGACGAAGACGGCGCGTACCTGAATTGCCCGATGGATCGCGAGCAGTACGAGCGCTTCATCGACGCCCTGACGGAGGCCGACCAGTTCCACGGGCACGAGTTCGACGCGGTGCCATACTTCGAGGCGTGCATGCCCGTCGAGGAGATGGCGAAGCGCGGCCGTGAGACGCTGCGCTTCGGACCATTAAAGCCGGTCGGGCTAAGCGATCCACGCTCCACCGGGAGGCCGTACGCCGTGGTGCAGCTCCGCCAGGAGGACCGGGCCGGCCGAATGTGGAACATCGTCGGCTTCCAGACACGGCTCCGCATTCCCGAGCAGCAACGCGTTTTCAGATCCATTCCCGGTCTCCAGGATGCGGAGTTCCTCAGATACGGATCGATCCACCGGAACTCGTACGTCAACGCGCCAGCCGCGCTCACGGCGCACCTCTCGGCGCGCGACGACGACAGAGTACTGTTCGCAGGGCAGATCACCGGAGTCGAGGGCTACACGGAGAGCTCGGCGACCGGCCTGCTGGCGGGACTGAACATGGCGCGCATGCTCGATGGCGACTCCCCGGTCGTGCCGCCGCCGACCACGATGCTGGGCGCGCTGTACCGGTACATGCGTGAAGCCGACCCCGCGCATTTTCAGCCCATGAATGCGAATTTCGGCCTGGTGGACGATCTCACTGCGAAGATCCGCGACAAAAAGAAGAAGCGCGAGCTGATTGCGGAGCGCGCGCTGTCGGACTTGCACGTCTGGATCGCCGCGGCGGGAATTGCCCCTTCCGTCGCGCCGGCCCGGATCGGATGACGAAGCGCGGGCGCGCTCGCACGAACCTGCTGGAGGATTTTCTCCTGCACCTCGAGAAGGAGCGGGACGTATCGCCAAACACAGTCGTGGCGTACCGCCGCGATCTGTCCGAATTCGTGGAGTACCTCGGCGATTACTACGGGGGACAGAAATGGACGTGGGACGGAATCGATCGGCTGGCGATCCGCGGATTCCTGTCGCACCTGACGCGCCGCAACCTCAATCGCCGCTCGATAGCTCGCGCGCTGTCCGCCGTCCGCACGTTCTACAAGTACCTGCACCGGAACGAGAACGTGCAGGGGAATCCGGCGCGCGGTGTGAGCTCTCCCAAGGTCGGCAAGTATTTGCCAGGCTACCTCGACCGCACCCAGACCGAGATCGTGTTCGCGTCAGCGGAGCTGCGAGCCCAGGAGGGAAAGTTCGGCGACGTGCGCGACTTCGCGATCCTCGAGCTGTTCTACTCGACGGGCATGCGCTTGTCGGAGCTGCGCGGAATCAACCGCGCGGACCTCGACCTGCTGTCGCAGCAGGTGAAGGTTCGCGGCAAGGCAAGAAAGGAGCGCATCATCCCGCTCGGCGACCACGCCGCGCTTGCGCTGAGGAACTACGAGTCGAAGCGTGACGAGCTCGCGCGGGTCGTCGAGGTTTCCGGCACAGATCGAGACGCGTTTTTTCTGAGCGCGCGCGGTAAGCGGATGAGCGTCCGGACCATTCAGAATGCGGTGAAGAAGCTTCTGGACCGTGTCAACGAAAGCGCGGGCCTGTCCACGCACTCACTGCGGCATACCTTCGCCACCCATATGCTCGACGCCGGAGCCGATCTGCGTGCTGTGCAGGAGCTACTCGGCCACGCTTCAATATCTACGACGCAGATCTACACCCACACCAGTGTGGAGCGGCTCAAGCAGGTACATCAGAAGGCGCACCCGCGCGCGTAATAAACTGCCACGTAGAACAGCCAAGCCGGTAGCTGCCAGCTGGAAGCTGCGTGCTACGAGCGACTGCGACGGGAAACGGGAAACGGGAAACGGGAAACGGGAAACGGGAAACTGCAGTACCAAAGCCCGCAGCTTACAGCTTCCAGCTGACAGCTACCAGCTTGGCAGTTCTCAGTGGCAGTTTTTACCGGATACGGTACGTCTTAGACTCCGGCGGCTGATCTTCCGGGTCGCGTCGGCGGGACACTCCACGGTTGAACAGCGCTTCCTTGAGGTAGGCGCGACTCATGATTCCGCCGACGATCAGGAGGACGCTGCCCAGCAGAACCGCGACCGTCCCGAACTTCCAGGTATCGCGTCCAATGAGCGCGGCGGCCAGGGCTGCCATGCCCGCGCCGATCAACGCCTGGCCGAAGGGACTTCTCGGCGCCCGCGCGCGTCGGCGCCGTTCACTGAACCGCGGGAGGCCATCGGGCGCGAAAGCGTCGTAGATGATTGCCGCTGCGGCGAGCAGGACCAACATTCCCAGGATTATCGGCAGGTGCTCTAGGCGCATCATCTGAAGCTGGCGCCGGACGCGCGCCAGCAAAAGGGCCGTGGGCGCCGCCGTGATATTATTCCAGCATGTCCTATAAGCTCCCGATGATCCGGGCCACCACGATTCTCTGCGTCCGCCGCAACGGCGAGGTCGCTGTAGGCGGGGACGGCCAGGTCACCATCGGCGCGACCGTGATGAAGTCCAACGCCCAGAAGGTGCGGCTGCTGCGCGGTGGGAAGCTGGTGGCCGGGTTCGCCGGCGCGGCCGCGGATGCCTTCACCCTCTTCGAGAAATTTGAGGAGAAGCTCGAGCGCTACCCCACGAACCTTCAGCGTGCCGCCGTCGAGCTGGCCAAGGACTGGCGGAGCGACCGCGTGCTGCGCCGGCTCGAGGCCCTGCTCGCCGTGGCCGACGCCGAGCATGGTTTCATCATCTCCGGCACCGGCGACATCATCGAGCCTGATGACGGAATTCTGGCGATCGGGTCCGGCGGGTCCTACGCCCTCGCCGCCGCGCGCGCGCTGACTGCGCACACGGACCTTCCCGCGCGCGAGATCGTCCGCAAGGCGCTGGAGATCTCCGGAGAGATCTGCATCTACAGCAACGCGAACATCACAGTCCTCGAGCCCACCTGATGGCGTCGCCGCGTACGCTCCAGGCGCTCGCGCGCCTGGCGGATCTTACCCCCAAGCTGATTGTCGCCGAGCTAGACCGGTACATCGTCGGTCAGGACGACGCCAAAAAATCCGTCGCCATAGCGCTGCGAAATCGCTGGCGGCGGCAGCGCGCCCCCGACGCGATCCGCGACGAGATCTCGCCCAACAACATCATCCTCGTAGGCCCGACCGGCGTCGGAAAAACGGAGATCGCGCGGCGGCTCGCCAAGCTCGCGGGCGCGCCGTTCATCAAGGTCGAGGCGTCCAAGTTCACCGAGGTAGGCTACGTCGGCAGGGATGTAGAGTCGATGGTCCGCGATCTTGTCGAAAGCGCGATTGCGATGGTCCGCGCCGAGCGTGAGGAGGAAGTCGAAGATCTGGCGCACGAGCGGGTTGAAGAGCGGATCCTCGATCTGCTGCTCCCGCCTCCGCCGTCGATCGCCAAGACCGCCGCGCAGCAGCAGGCGGAGGCCGCGCAGTCGCACGTCTTCCTCGTGTCGAGCCAGGGCGAGGCTGCACAGGAGCTCGATCCCTCGCAGGAGCGGCATGCCCGCACGCGCGAAAAGCTTCGCGGGCTTCTCCGCGAGGGGAAGATGGACGACCGCGAGGTGACCGTCGAAGTCACGCAGCAGGCGCCGGTAATGTTCGACATGATGGTCCCGCAGGGCGCGCCGGAGGGGATGGGCAACCTCTCCGACATGCTGCAGGACATGCTGCCCAAGAAAAAGAAGAATCGCACGGTCAAGGTCTCGGAGGCGCGCCGTATCCTGCTCGAGCAGGAGCTGGAAAAGCTGATCGACAGCGACGACCTCACCGCCGACGCGCTGGAGCGCGTGGAGTCGATGGGGATCATCTTCCTCGACGAGATCGACAAGATCGCCGGCCAGCGCGGCGCGCAGGGCGGGCCCGATGTCTCGCGCGAGGGCGTGCAGCGCGACCTGCTGCCCATCGTCGAAGGCTCTAACGTGCAGACGCGGTACGGCATGGTGAAGACCGACCACGTGCTGTTCGTGGCGGCCGGCGCGTTCCATGTCTCGAAGCCGAGCGATCTCATACCCGAGCTGCAGGGGCGGTTTCCAATTCGCGTCGAGCTCAAGCCGCTCACAGAGCAGGATTTTGTGCGCATCATGACTGAGCCCGAGAACGCGTTGACCAAGCAGTACGCCGCGCTCATCTCGGCGGACGGCGCGTCGCTGGAGTTCACGGCGGACGGGATAGCGGAAGTCGCGCGCACCGCCGCGCACGTCAACGAGCGCATGGAGAACATCGGCGCGCGCCGGCTGCATACGATCATGACGACGCTGCTCGAGGACGTTCTGTACGAGCTGCCAGATCGCGGGGACGCTCCAATCAAGATCGACGCTGCCGCGGTGCGCGATCGGCTCAAGTCCATCGTCGAGGACGAGGACCTGCGCCGGTACATATTATGATTCGTCTCGCGGGTCGCGCCGGGGAGTTTCTCGCATCCGTCGTCCTCGGCGGCTACGCTCGCACACGGCGCTCGCTAAGACGCCGCCTTGGGACGACGGATGCGAGAAACTCCCCGGCGCTCCCACTTTCCACTCCCATATGACAGAACGCCTTCACCGCGATTTCCTCGCGATCACGGACTTTTCACGCACCGAGCTGGCGTACCTGTTCGCGCTCGCCGAGCGGATGCGTGCCGGGCATTACCGCGAGAAGCCGCTCGCGGGGAAGGCGCTGGCTATGATCTTCATGAAGGCCTCGACGCGGACGCGCGTGTCGTTCGAGGTCGGGACGTGGCAGCTCGGCGGGCACGCGCTCTTCCTTTCTCCGCGCGACGTTCAGCTCGGCCGCGGCGAGCCGATCGCAGACACCGCGCGCGTGCTGTCGCGCTACGTGGACGGGATAATGATCCGCACCTTCGCGCACGCCGAGGTCGAGGAGCTGGCGAAGTTCGCGGGCGTGCCGGTGATCAACGGCCTCACTGACCTGTCGCATCCCTGCCAGATTCTCGCCGACATTTTGACCGTGCGGCAGCATCTGGGGGAGATAACGGGGAAGAAGGTCGCGTGGATCGGAGACGGCAACAACATGGCTAACTCCTGGATCGAGGCCGCGGGCGTGCTCGGCTTCGAGCTCGTGCTCGCCTGTCCCGAGGGGTACGACCCCGACGCGGGAATCCTTGCCGGGGCGGGGGAGCACGCGCGCGTCGTGCGTGATCCAGCCGAGGCGGCGAAGGGCGCGCACGTGGTGAACACCGACGTGTGGGCGTCGATGGGTCAGGAAGAGGAGCAGGCGCTGCGCGAGAAGGCGTTCGCCGGCTACGAGGTGAATGCTGCGCTCATGAAGCAGGCCGACAAGAAAGCGATTTTCCTCCACTGCCTCCCCGCGCACCGCGGCGAGGAAGTCTCGGCGGAGGTGATAGACGGACCGCAGTCGCGCGTGTGGGACGAGGCAGAGAACCGGCTGCACGCGCAGAAGGCGGTCATGGCGGTGTTGATGGGAGGAGAGCAGCTCAGATGACGCAACCAAGAGAGAACCCGGCGCCGGCGGACGTGGTCAAGGAAGGAGATCCCGCCCCGGATTTCACCGCTGACACCGACGAGGGCGTGCCGCTGCAACTGTGCACGCTGCAAGGGAAGCGAGTGGTGCTGTACTTCTATCCTAAGGACGACACGCCGGGCTGCACGATCGAGTCGTGCGAGCTGCGCGACGCGCATCCGAATATCATCGCCAGCGATGCTGTAGTTCTCGGTGTAAGTCCGGACTCGGTGGCCTCACACCAGAAGTTCAAGAAGAAGTTCGATCTCCCGTTCACGCTTATCGTGGATGAGGACCATCACATCGCCGAGCGGTACGGCGTCTGGAAGCCGAAGAAATTTGCTGGGAAGGAGTTCCTCGGCGTGAAGCGCACGACTTTCATCATCGGGCGCGACGGCGGGATCGCGAAGATCTTTCGCGACGTGAAGCCGCGGGGACATGCTGAGGAGGTGGAAAATGCGCTCGCGACACTGCCGTAGGATTGCTGGCGTGGTTGCAGGTTTGACCTCGTTATTTGTCGGGGCATGCCAGGCGCCGTTGAATGGCGGCGGCACGGTGTGCACGACCGAGTTCGTCTACGGCGTCTCCGCGACGGTTACCGACGCCGGGACGGGAGCGAACATCACCCCCGGCTCATATCTCGTGGTGCGTGAGGGAACGTATGTGGATTCCGTATCGTCCATGGGCGATTTTCTCGCGGCTGCGGGCGAGCGCGCCGGGACGTACACCGTCACCATCGGCCGGAGCGGATATTCGTCGTTCAGCCAGAGCGGCGTGCGGGTGACGAGGAACGAGTGTCATGTGAATCCAGTCATGCTCGAGGCGCGGTTACTGCGCGCGGGTTAGCCTGAGCACCTGGCGTGTGTCCTCATGTGACGCACAATTGACGCACGAATACGAGACTTGATCGACAGTTGAATACATGCGGCCCCCGATGGCTGGCGACACGGTCTCTCATGTTAGTGTAGGGCCATAATGACTAGACGCCGGATCGCGAAGTTCGGAAGAATGTTCTCGCTCGGCATTCTGCGGCTTGTGATCCTGCTGGCGCTTCTAGGCATGATTACCAGTGCGCCGCCGGCCTGGCAACTATTCCTGTTGCCTGCGGGAATTGGTCTGTTCCTGGGCAGATACGTTTTTCAGCTACCTCAGTTGAGATGGCGGCGTATCGTCGGCTCGCGGGTATCGCCGACCTTGGTTCCAGAGCCGACGCGTTTCGGCGATGCTCGGGAGCGAGTGGTTCTCCTGCTGCGACGGCGTCCGAGTCTTCCACATCTGGTGTTATGTATGGCGATCGTCGCCGCAATCGTTCCGTTTGCATTGGGGGAATTAGCGGGTGTCTGCGCGCGGGGTGAACCGATCCAGGTGAACTTTGGTATCGCTTCTCCGCCGACAGGAGTGGAGGGCGTCAGTAAATCATTATCGGGTTTTTTGGAGTTGTTTTCGTTCGTGTTGATCGAGGAATTCGTATTTCGAGGCTGGTTGATGTTTCCCCTGCGCAAGCTGCTGGGTGCTCCGGCCGCCGTGGCGCTTACTAGCTACTTGTTCGCGTTCAGCCACCTTCGTCCCAGCGTTGGCGTTAACAATCTGTTCAACGGCATCGTGTTCGGAACCGCAGCTGTCCTCAGTGGATCAATTTGGACGGCCGTCAGCCTCCATTTCGCGTACAACGCCGCTGTCTGGGGTTGGGACCGGTTCTTCGACGGTCTCGGCGCCGGCGCAATCAGTTGCACCTTATCGCGGCCCGTGTTCTTGTTACTCGCTGCCGCACTATTTTGCGTCCTCTGGATTGGACGTCGGAGGTCGCGAAACAGTGCGGCAGGAGCTGGTTAAGGAGGTTACCTACTCGAAGTCGTGCGTGCCAGGCCTGCCGAGGATGCCGCAGGTGACCACGTCGATTAACTGGTTGCAGTAGCTGGTGTTGAAACCACTAGTACCGCCGCCACCACCGGTGAGACTTCCCCGGAAAAGCGACCCCGCGGTTCGGGCTGCGTCGCTTAGATGCCACGCTATTCCAAAGCCGGTGATCGCCAAGCTGCCGCCAACCGATTCGAGCCGCTGTTGAGTGAGGTTCATGCCGCCTTGGACTAATTCCTTCATGCACGTGATCGCGGATTGATAGCCTGTGTAGCTCGCGGGCGGAGTTGATGGGAAGCTACTGGGCGATTGGCGGGCAGTTCGCACCCTACTTAACCCGAAGGTGGCAAGATCCACAAAGGCCTCCGCGGCCTGAGGGCCACATGGCTCAGTCACTTGCATGACGGTTGAGGGGGCACCCGCAGGCGAAGTCCGCGAAGAGCCTCTTATCACAATGGAAATGCCCCCGGCGAAACGCGACGCCATTACGTCCAAAGTCTGTTGATGGGGTAGGTCACCCACGCCGCTTCCGCCGCCTCCGGAGTCTCCCGCCTCGTGGGTCGTATCAATGGGAGTCCGTCACACAAAACTCATGATCGGACTACTCGCCATCGGTCGAGCAACTCATCAACGCAGAGCGCCTCCACACCAAGTCACTATCGTTGTCGTTTGGATCACGAGCCATCGGCGGTCTCGAGACTTCGCCACGAAACCGCGATCAGGGCGAGCACTCCGACAAAAAACAGCACGTCGGTCATCGTCGGAACTCGCCAGACGACCCACTGAAAAATCTCGAGTACGAGAGAGCCCAACGCCAGCAACGCGCCCACTCTCCTGCGGTTCCAGAGCAGAATTCCGGCTGCGAGCCACAGCCCGCCCAATGCTCCCCCCAACGTGGCCGTGAACAAGGGCCCGGGTCCCACTTCTTCCGCGGTCGCACCGCCTCTCACAACAAAGAACACTTGAAGCGCAGTGCCGACCAGCATGAGAACACCGCCGAAAGCGAAATAGACGGCAACGATCGAAACTGATGCCGGCGGCTGAGAGCTGTACCAGGTGTTCAGACGAAAAGTCATGGCCTCCCACCCGAGCGAATCATCTACGGCCGCACCGAAGTCGGCCTTGAGCCGCACCGTCGGTTCCACAAGCGCGCCGCCAGGTTCCTGGCCCGCGCGTTCTCGGAGTCCGATAGATCCTCCAAAGCCCGCGCAATTGCGGTGATGCTGTCAGTTCGCGTGGGACCCAGACTCCCACGTGTTGTATCTGGCCGGATTCTGAGGCCGGCCGCCCTACTGTTCGGGCCAAAACGAACCACAACCCCGTTTGTGGAGAAGGGCCGGCCTGGGGCTGGCACGTTCGCCATCACCACGAGATAGATCGGAGCTCCAGCCGCACTATATCCGGCGTCCATCAGGCGTTGGCTCAGAATGTCGTCGCCTTCTACAAATTGCATTGCGATTCCAACGCCCTCGCTGGAATCGCGCGCCGACACCGGCGTTTGGCGGCACCGAAACTGGCCGCCAGGGAAAGCAAAGAGATCACGTTCCCTGGAGGCCTGAGCACTTCCCTCGCTAGCGACAGCAAGCATGGAAGCAGTTGCGATCACTCCGAATCTACGAATCATCATCGGTATTTCTCAGGCAAGAGATTCAGATGTGCTGGACGTGCTCTCCTGTGACGATCAAGCAGGAGAGCACGTCTCGCACGGCACGGCATCCTACATCGTGTACTTGTACTCACATACGGAGACTTCCGCGAAGAAGTACCACGTTACCCCGCCATCATATGAGATTTCCCATGTTTCACTGTGGCAGACGAGGCTGTATCCACCTCCAAGCGCGCCCCCCCCACCACTGCCACTTGCACTCCCGACGCCGCCGAAGTCTTGCCACGTGTTATCCCAGCATCCGGATGCCCTGTACAGACCCGCCATGATATTCAGCTCCAGCTCAGCCGACTGCAGCCGATGGAACGCCAGTCCCAGCGCTACAAGCACCTCCGGATAATCCTTCAGCTTTATTCTCGGGGAACCATCTTCCCACCCGACCGGCGGCCACAAATCCTTGAGCGTATTCGTGTAAGTGTTCCGGCTGTTGTTGTATTCCGGCATCTTCTCGTAAATCGCCGTCGCTATGTCCAAGCAGTTAGATGGCCACTCACCGGTCATGGCTTCTACCCCGGATCGACTGCCGTTGTCCCTTTGCGGCCGACTGGGCGTAGGCCCTCGACGCAGGACGTGGCTGCCGAATCGGCCACCTCTCCGCGTACTTGGATGCGAACTGGCAAGCCGCGTGACGACTGCTGAGGCGACTGGCTTCTCGAGGGTGCCGGCGTATGCCTCGACGCACCCCGGATCGCGAGTCGGGCAATCTGCCCTGGGTGGGGGGGAGCTTTCCACCGCGGCGACGACTTGGTCCCCGGCGACGATGGTCAGAAACGCGGACGCCGTTTCAGCTGTCTCCTCTGGCGAAAGCTCTATTACGAGGCCATCCCCTCGCTGGATCTCCTGGTTTGTCACGTTCAAGGTAAAAGAGAGCCCGGAAGCGTCCCAAACCGTGATCCCGCTGCGCGCCTCGGCGCTCGTGGCCGACAAAACCCTTGATGGCGGTAGCCGGGTTGATTCCGGCGACGTCGGCGATTCAATACATGCTGCGATGACTGAGGCGACGAGCAGCACGCCAACTCCATTTCGAACCGCGCGATAGGGTACTTCCCACGGCAACTCCGCGTTTGTTCGCCAGCTTGTCAGAAAATTTCGCACCGGTAACTCCTGGTCGAGGTGTGATGCCTGTCCGTTCTCTCGGGGGCTAGGAAACCGCTTCGAGGCGAACCATTACATGCCGGCGTCAGCACAGCGTCACATTCAAATGTCGCATTCCAGCTCCTGATAACGGGGTGTTGGCCGTTCCCTCATGGCCAATCCAGCTCACCCCTCGTGAATCCAATGACTTGAAAACGCCGATTGCCATACGCCCATCGGGACCGATGCCTAGGAGGCATCGGTACGCCGAAATGGCAGAGATGCCCTAGACCAGAAGGGTTACGCCGGGGATATTTCAACTAATGGCCCCTCCAGGATCCGCCGAGCCCACCGTGCCGCCCCCGAACGCCCTCGACACACCGCCGACCGACCGGCCGGACCCCGCGCCCCAGCGCACCCCCTTCCACGACATCCACGTGGCCCTCGGCGCCAAGATGGTGCCGTTCGCGAGCTACATGATGCCGATCCAGTACCCGGCCGGGATCAGCGCCGAGCACAAAGCGGTGCGCAGCGCGTGCGGCTTGTTCGACGTCAGCCACATGGGCGAGTTCATCGTGCGCGGCGACGACGCGTCCAAGTTCCTGAACCACGTCACGACGAACGACGTCGGCGCGCTCGCGGTGGGACAGGTCCAGTACTCGACCATCCTGAACGAGCGCGGCACGATCGAGGACGACTGCCTCGTGTACCGCTCCGATGACTACTACATGCTGGTCGTGAACGCGTCCAATCGCGCGAAGGACCTGGCGCACATCGGCAAGTACAGCGAGCCGTTCGAGTGCGTCATCGAGGACGTGAGCGACGCGACCGCGCTGCTCGCGCTCCAGGGCCCGCGCGCCGCGGAAATTCTTGCACCGCTCACCGACGCGGACCTGTCGAAGATCAAGTACTACTACTTCGGCAAGTGTTCCGTCGGAGGCGTGAAGCACGTCACGATTTCTCGCACGGGCTACACAGGCGAGGACGGATTCGAGCTGTACTTCCGCAACGAGCACGGGCCCGCGATCTGGGACGCCCTTATGGCGACGGGCGCGGTCACTCCCGCGGGGCTCGGCGCGCGCGACACGCTACGGCTCGAGATGGGGATGGCGCTCTACGGCAACGACATTGACGACACCGTCACGCCGCTCGAGGCCAACCTCGGCTGGCTCGTGAAGATGAAGAAGGGCGATTTCGTGGGATGCGACGTGCTCGCCAGGCAGAAGGCCGCGGGAATACCACGTAAGCTCGTGGGGTTCACTCTCGCCGAGCGGGTCGTCGCGCGCCACGGATATCCCGTGTACTACGGGGGCCAGCAGGTGGATGTGGTGCGCAGCGGGACCATGAGCCCGTCGCTGAACGTTCCGATCGCAACGACTTATTTGCCGCCGGACGGAGCGGTTGAAGGCGCCAAGCTCGAGGTGGAGATCCGCGGGCGCCGCGTGGAGGGCACCGTGCAGAAGCTGCCGTTCTACAAGAGCGCCACGCATCTCTAGCTCCCGGCCCGTGCGCGTCGCGGTACTCACGATCTCCACCTCGCGCGCGGCTGGCGACGGCGGCGACGCCTCGGGCGATGCGATCGTCGACTGGATAAACGCCGGCAAGCACACCCTCGCCGTGCGCGAAATGGTCTCTGACGATTCGGCCGCGATAGTCACGCGGCTCGCAGGCTGGTGCGACAGCGGCGCTGCGGACCTGGTCCTCACCACTGGCGGCACGGGCCTCAGCCCGACGGACGTGACTCCCGAAGCAACGCGCGTCGTCATCGAGCGCGAAGCGCCCGGCATCGCCGAGCGAATCCGCGCGCTGTCATTGGAATCTTTCCCGCGCGCGGCGCTCTCTCGCGGGCTCGCGGGCGCGCGCAACAAAACTTTGATCGTGAATCTACCGGGCTCCCCCGGCGGCGTGCGCGACGCGCTGTCCGCGCTCGATTCGATCGTCGTCCACGCGTGCGACGTATTACGCGGCACCGCAGTTCACGACCGCGGCAAATGACATCGATGCTGGAGGAGGATGCGGGGTGGGATGTCCTCCAAGGGCGCGTCTTAGCGAGCGTAGTCTGCTCGCGTAGCGCCCACTGGAGGACATCCCGCCCCGCATCCTCGGCACGCTGATGAAAGTATTGATCACTCTCGCGGACGTGGAGACCGCAGTCAGGTTGAACGCGCTGCTGGAAGAGAGCGGCATCGGCACCGCGCTGGTGTCACCGATGGACGACATGCCGCGGGAGATCGAGCGGGAGAAGCCCGATCTCATCGTGTTCACGGGCGGCCTCGCCGAGCCCATGAACCTGCACATAGCGAAGGAGCAGCTGTGGAGCGGCGTCGCCGTGATCGGCCTCGCGGACATCGCCGACCGCAACCTCGAGAACCGGCTGCGCGCTGCCGGCTTTTCGGCCGTGTACACCAAGCCTATCTCTCCCGAAGAGCTGTTCGGCGTAGTGCGCCGGCACCTCGACCGCGTGCGGCTGGCCAGCGAGACCGGGCTGTACGGTGAGTCCGAGGCGATCCGCGAAGTGCTGGTCAAAGTCGAGCAGATCGCGCCTGTAACGAGCACCGTGCTGGTCGAGGGCGAGAGCGGGACGGGGAAGGAGCTCGTCGCGCGCGCCATCCATCGGCTCAGTCCGCGCCGGTCCAAGCCGTTCATCGCCGTGAACGTGAGCGCGCTGCCGGAGACGCTGCTGGAGAGCGAGCTGTTCGGCCACGAGAAGGGCGCGTTCACAGGCGCTGCCGAGCGGCGGATCGGCCGGTTCGAGCTGGCGAACACCGGCACGCTCTTCCTGGACGAGATCGGCGACATGCCGCTCGCCACGCAGGTGAAGCTCCTCCGCGTGCTCGAGGAGCGTGAAATCACCCGGCTCGGCGGGACCGCGACGATCCCTGTGGACGTGCGCGTGGTGAGCGCGACGAACCAGCCTCTGCGGCAGCGGGTGGAGGAGAGCCTGTTCAGGCCGGACCTGTACTACCGGCTCAACGTGCTCAGCATTTACCTGCCGCCGTTGCGCGAGCGTCGCGAGGACATCGTCCTGCTGGTGCGGCGGTTCATCCGCGAGTTTTCCGAGCGGCACGACCGTCCCTTCCACGGGATCTCGGCGGACGCGATGCAGCTGCTGGTTGAGTATCCGTGGCCCGGGAACGTGCGCGAGCTGCGCAACCTGATCGAAAGCATGGTGGTGCTGTCGCCAGGGCGTGAGATAGGTCCGCAGGACATTCCGCGCCAGATCCGGGAGGGCGGTGTCGCACGCTTTCTTCCCGTGCACGTCGGCCCGGTGGTGCGGGACACCGAAGCCGCGCACGGTCGCGAGCTGGAATTCATCTTGCGCAGCCTGGTCGAGCTCAAGCTCCAGATGGAGGAGCTGAGGCGGAGGATGGATGATGAGTTATCCGGCGATCTCCGCGAGATCACGGGCCCCGGTCGCTTCCGTGAGATTGCCGGGGCGATCGAGCCTCAGGACCAGCCGCCACCGCCGAACGCCGTGACGATTCAGCCGGGGATGACGATGGCTGAGATTGAGCGGGCCGCGATCGAAGCCGCTCTCAAGGAGACGCGCGGCAACCGCCGGCGCGCGGCGGAGATGCTCGGCATTGGCGAGCGTACGATGTACCGCAAGCTGCGGGACTACGGACTTGTCGAGGGCGAGCTCGAGCTGAGTTGAGCCCGTTCGTCGCGTGTTTTTTGTTGCGATTGCGCAGCGGAAACTTCATATTGCTCGTCGCAGCGCGTGCGCGAAGGTCGTGATTCGACAGACCTTGCGAGCGCGTTTTTTGTGAGGACCATCGATACGCGGGCGTCCCCGTTGCCACGAGCGACTTGACCTCTCCACACTCACCGATCGCGGGCAGCGTTCTTCCGTTGAAGCGTGCCGAGGATCTTATCTCGACGCTTCCTGGTGTGATTTCGGCCCGGATCATTGCCGGGGATACCGGTGCGGTCAACGAGATCCACGTTCTGACGACGGCGGAATTTCCGGCCAAGCAGACCGTACGCAACATCGAGAGCGCTTTGATCGCGCATCTCGGGATGCGTGTGGACCACCGGAAGGTTTCGGTCGCGATCACCAGCGAGACGGCCAGACCCGCATCCCCGGTCTCGAAAGTGCCGGAAACCGAAGAAAACTCTGGCCGGATTTCGACAGGCAGGCATATTTACTTCGAAGATGTCGAGGTTCGCGGGTCCCGGGCCAAGGGAACGACCTGCCGGGTGACTTTGCGGAAGGGTGTCGACACGTTCGTGGGGGAAGCCGAGGGGGTCGAGAGCGAGAGGTCGCGGGTCGAGCTGGCCGCGCGTGCCACTTTGCTTGCGATTTCGCGGGCTTACGGCGACCGGAAACTGGTGTTCGAGGGGGTCAAGGTCATGGACCTTTTCGACCGGACCATCGTGTTTGCGGGTGTAACGGCCCATGTGGGGCGTGATAACAGGATTTTGACGGGGACTTGCGAGGTTCGGGAGAGCGCGGAGACAGCGAGCGTTCTGGCGGTCCTGGACGCGACGAACCGTTGGCTGGAATACAACAGGTAGCGATTGTTTTTTTGAGGCGGGCTCGCGCGTGCGGGTCTGCGACCTTCAAGAGTCGAGACGACTACGAGGAAAAAAGAACCCCCGACCCCGGCAAGAGCGGAGTACGAGCGTAGCAAGGCCAAGCGTTAAGAGCGGAGCCAACCGAGACAGCATACGTCAGCGAGCGCTGCGTATGACTACCCTTTGGGAGGTGACGCTAAGTGAGTTTTCTGGCTGAGCTTATCGGTGGTTTTTTCGCCGCAGCTTTTCGGGATTATATAATCTGGAGATAACGGGGCGGGGGTTCCGACGTACTCAATGTCAAAGATCAAGATCTATGTATCTGTAGTCGCAGCCCTATCCGCTGCGCTGGCGGCGATCGTGGTTGAGTTAGCGCCTCACGTGGCGCGAGAAGAAGCGCAGGCCGCCATCAGCTTTGCCGGTTTAGGGATTCTGTTCCAGCTCGTAGGATATCGGAAGGCACGCAGAGACGCGGACGGCTCCATTGCCTTTTTGCCGTTTTTGGCCGCGATAGTCCTGAGTCCGAACTGGATCTCGCTGGTTGCCATCGGTGCTGCAATGGCTGTTTGTGAGCTGTTCGGCCGTCGGGCGCCAATCAAGGGCGCGTTCAACATCTCAACTGCGGTTCTATCTGCAGCAATCACCACACTGATTTATCAATCGCTGGGCGGGGTGTCGATCCTGAACTACACGTCCTCTTCGATACTCGCCGTTGCGGCTGCGCTTCCTGTGTTCCTGGTGGTAAATACGGTTGCAGCCTACGGTGCGGTGGCGATCAGCACGGGTACTAGCTTCTGGACGCTAATTGCTGCCCATAATCCAACCGAGATTCTGTACGATCTTCTTGTGCTCCCGTTTGTATTCGTGTTCGCATGGTTTTACGCGGAATTCGGACCGGTCGGCGTAGCGATGCTCGCAATTCCGCTGTTCGGAGTCCGAGAGCTATACAAAATGAATGCACAGCTGCAACGCACGAACCGAGAACTTCTGGACTTGATGGTCGCTGCGATCGAAGCACGAGATCCATACACTTCGGGTCATTCGCGGCGCGTTGCGGCCAATACGCGCGTTATCGCCGAGATGTTGGGGTTAGGTAGAAAAGAAATAGAGCGGATCTATGTTGCGGCGCTCCTTCATGACGTTGGAAAAATTCATGAAGTATTCGGTCCGATCCTGAGCAAGCCAGGAAAGCTGAGCGCCGACGAGTTCGCGATTATGAAAACGCACTCAGGGCTTGGGGCGGAGTTGATTCAGCGTTTGACCGATCTACAAGACTGCGTACTACCTGTGCTTCATCATCATGAGAACTGGGACGGAACCGGATATCCGCACGGCATCGCGGGCGAGCGAATCCCGCTCTGGTCCAGAATCATTATGTTCGCGGATACCGCCGATGCTATGATGTCTGATCGGCCGTATCGTAATGCGCTTTCGCCGGCACAGGTCCGCGCTGAGTTCATGCGGCTTAAGGGAAAGCAGTTCGACCCCTACGTCTGCGAGATCCTGCTCGAGAGCCCGGCGTTTGAACAGCTGTTCGTGAATGCTCCGCCGCGGGATGCTTCGAGCGCGGGGACGGTCGCAACGCCGTCCCGTGCCGTATCGCTGGTAGTTAATTAGGGGTTGCGAGGCTCTCCAGTTCAGCCGCGAGCGAGGGTAGCAGTGGCCCTCGATCCTTCCGCTTGAACATTACGTAATCTCGCAGCATCGCTGTGGCCCGCGCCGACTCTCCTACGGCAACAAGAGCCCGGTAAAGGCTGAGCGCAAAAAAATCATACTGGCCGAGACCGCAATACTGTTCAAAGTCTCGTGCCATGTCTTCGAGAGCGGCACGGTCAACCTCAACATTCGTTGCCACCTCTAGCTGACATCGTATCGCCGCTGCGGTCTGCCGGGAGCGGAATCTCGTCTCGTTCTGAAGGGGCCTAGCCACCGTTTCGAGATAGGTTCGAGCTGGACCGAAATCACCCTTATAGAGTCCAATGCGCGCCCGAATTGACGCTAGGCTGTCGTTTACGATTCTTTCGTCGAGCCCGTGCGCAGAATGGATCGCCCGAGAGTGCCATAACTCAGCGGTCGGGTTGTCCTCTTCCTGCAATGATGTCAAGGCGAGCATCACCGCTGCTCGTGCGGCGTGAGCGACTAAACCGTGGTCTACCGCAAATTCATAGTTTTGGTGAAAGAGCCCTTTCGCGTCGGCCACTAGCCCGATTCGCCGATAGAAGCAAGCAACGTTGCCTCGCGCGCGATCAAACGATCCGGGGTCACCGATTTCGGTTTCCATCGCTAGTAACGTTTGCGCGTGCTCCACGGCCTGATCCAAGTCACCGAAGTCAGTGTAAAAAATCATCCGAGTATGCGCGACCAGCGAAGGGTTTCTCGCGACACCTGCAACTTGTTCGACGACTTTGAACAACGCTTTCGCTTCATCCTTCCTCGCTGCCTCTGAACAGAGGATCACGCCCAGGTGCGCCGCTTGCAGTCGGTGCGCGGGGGTCTTGGATTTGTCTTGCGCAAAATTCACTAGGCTTGGGATGCTTATCTCGGGCAACGCCAGCAATCGCCAGCTTGTTTCCAGCTGTAACAGGTGCAGGTGGTCGGCTACAGCGGCAGGTTCAGGTCCCTCGTGACTGAGCGGCTGTGCCTGGGCTAGCACATCACTGAGTCGCGACCACGCACCTGCAGCTCGGAGGCTTCTGGCCAGCTCGAGAAGCGTTTCAAGCCTGTCACTCGAAGTTGCGCAAATGGGCAGCGCCTTTTCGTAGAGTTCGATGGCTTGATGAACTTGGCCAACGGCGTGAAGATGCTTCGCGTACAGCCGAACTGTCGCTAACGCGTGGGTCGTTTCCCCCGCGCGCTCCCAGTGCTCGGCACAGTCCCACATGAGAGCGGCGGTGTGCTTCTCGTTGATTTCGGCTTCCAGCACGCCGGCAACCTGCCGGTGAACCAAGCGTGAAGCGGTATCGCCTAGCCGCGCCAGCGCCGCAGTCGCAAGCAGGTCATGCTTCACAGCGATTCCAGCTCTGTCAGCCGCCAACATCACCGCGCTCGACAGCTCCTCAATCGCGTCGAGCAGCGTGTGGTTCTTGTAACCTGTTGCCTTCTCCAATCGCTCGAAGCTGGAATGCTTGCCGAACGCCGCACATAGTTGAAGCACGCGTAGCCCGAGAGAGCTCAGGCGGTTCAACCGCGCTTCGATTAGTTCGGCCAAAGAGCGAGGCACCCCGAAGCTCTGCTGCGTTTCGACCCAATGCCGCACGAGCTCGCGCAGGTAAAACGGATTTCCCTCAGCGGCCGCGACGGACCACGATCGCACGGAGTCTGTTGGTGGGCTCGCATCGCCCGCGGTGAGCTTGTCGAGCAGCGCACCGGAATCCGAATCGACCAAGGGCATCAGGTGATGACGGTGAAGCCCTCGATCAGGATCCGCCACCTTCGATTCCGTGGCATGAGCCGTCCGCGACGTCATGAGGATCAGCAATGTCCGCGTCGTACTCCACTCAACCATCGCACTCAGGATCGCCCAGGACGGCTCATCCAGCCAGTGCACGTCCTCGATCACCATCACCAGCATCCCCTCGTCGGCCACCGCGTCGACCAGGTCGAACACTGCGCGCCGGATGGTCGCAGCAAGAAATGCTGCGTCGCCGGCTTCCTGGGCCGGGTAAGAATCGTTCCTGTTCCGATCGGTCAGCCGCTGCAACAGCGACAACGTCTGCGCTGAACACCCGAGCGCGCCCGGCAACGTTTTCAGAACCGGCACGAGATCCGCGAACGCGGACAGTGGCCGGCCGGCATCCGTCGGGTGGCACTTCGTGGAAACCACCCGCGCGCCGTCGAATGCAGCCACCTGCGTCAGCTCCTGCACCAGCCTCGTTTTGCCAATCCCGGGCTCACCCCAGACGAACGCCGCGGAACCCGCTCCACGCTTCGCTTCACGCAGCAGCCCGAGCAACAGCTCCATGCTCGCCGCACGTCCCACGAAATGCTGCTCGCTGATCATTGCGTACCGCTGGTCCGTGAGCCGCTCGGCAATCCGCGTGCGCAAGACCTTCGCGGGTAATCCAATGGTTCCGACGTGGGAGCCCAGGGCTTCCATGTATCCGTCGAGAATCGAAAGCGCTTCTCGTTTCGATCCGCGCATGACCGCGCACTCCGCATGGGCCATTACCGCTTCTTCGTTGTATGGATCGAGACGCAAGCATTCCGCCGCCACCGCGTCGACCTCGGCCCAATCCCCGCGAGCTCTCGCCTGTTGCATCCGGGCGATGAAGACGCGCTGAACCGTCGCATGTACGCGCGATCGCTGGGTCTCGACCCAATCGAGGAAGAGATCCGAAATGCGCGGCGCATAATGAGGCAGAAACTCGAGGCTCTCCCCGAGTCGCATGGCGTCAGGCCCGTTGACGGAATCGAAGTCGGCCTGAGCTGCGCTCTTCTCGAGCAGCAGAGTGCCGTTCTCTCCGGCGATCGGAAGTCCGGCATCACGGAGCCGGAGCAGCGCCTGACGAAATCGCTGTCGCGCGTGCTTCTCTTCCTTGACATCGGGCCAGATGAGATCGACCAGCGCCTGACGCGGAATCTTCTTGCCGCGCTCCACTATCAGGTAAAGGGCGATCGCGAATAGGTACGGCTGCTCGGGTCCGATGCGGACGTCGCCGACCTCTATCGAGCTCTGTCCCAGCGCGTTGAGACGAACCATGCAACCCCGACGTGTGTGCTCCGTAGACGCTACCCTACGCCGTCATCGTTGCGTCACATTGGCGTTTCACGGGGTCGACCGCAACCCGGATTGGAGAAGCGGGCTCCGGCGGGGACAAAAAAACTCCGCTTGAGGCGGAGTGATTTTGCATGGGCGGGCAGCCCGGCAAGCGCTTACTCCTGTACGAACGCTACCCTGGTCTCCATCGGATGGTTGCCGCTGCGCAGCACGGCAACGGCGGTGTACTCGCCCTTCGGCAGCTGCTGCTTGGTCGTGTTGTGGTACGTCACGCTGCCGGTCGACCGAAGCTGCTTCGTCTGCAGCGCGGAGGTGAACATGCGCCCTTCACTCCAGCGCCACACTTCATGTCCCTCTGAGTCGAGCACGAAGAAGTCGTGCGTGAATCCGTCGGGGAAGCGAAGCTCGAGCGTTCTCTTGCTGTTGTTCGTCACGCGCAGCGCGAGATCGATCTCGCCGCCCGCGCGAACTTCGAGCACGCTGCCCAATGGCTTTCCTTCTGTGATGTGCTGGTGCGACACGCGCGAATCGGATTGCGTCTGACTCCACGGTCCGCATGCGAACGCGAGAGTCGCTGCTGCTGCGATTGGGAATACGAGCTTGATATCCACGAGACCAGATCCGATCAAAAGGCCGCGGCCGAGTTACTGCTCACGTTTCTGTGAGCGGGCGAACTTATCTACATCAGGGACGACGCGCAATAGAAATTGCAACATCTAAATCACTGTCCTGTATCGACTTGTAAAACCATCTTTGTGATTGTCCACAGAGGGCGGTCAAAATGTCCTGTAGCTTGAGAAAAATTTCACAAGCGATAAATTCCCCTCGCAGCAAGAGCCAAGATCGATTTCGCCGAGGTGGATCGTGAGCGAAAAAGAGCCCCGCTCCGATGATGCCTTCGGAGAGAAAACCGAAGCGTCCGCGGTGACCAGCTATGCTGGTGCGGGACTTCAGTTTGCGGTCGCCCTGGTCGCGTTCGTACTGGCCGGAGACTGGCTCGACAAAAAGTTCGGAACCTCACCCCTTTTTCTGCTCGTCGGGGTGTTCGGCGGCGGTGCCGCTGCGTTCTACAGCATGTACAGAAAATTGATGGCGCCCCATAGCCAAAAGCCCGAAAAGAGATGAGCCGTCCCGGCCGATACATATGCACTTGCGTTGCAATCACGATGTCGGCCACCCGAAAAACCCGCCGCCCGTGAAGCGCGCCGTTCAATTCCTCGCGGCAGAGGCGGGACTGATCGCGATCCTGGCGGTGGTCCTCTCCTTCGTGTTTCCAGGCGCCGAGAACCTCAGGGCTATTATCATCAGCGCCATCCTGGCGCTCGTCGTCCAGCTCGGGTCGTTTCTGATCCTGCAGGCGATGCGCGGGCAGGGGGTGATGATAGGGTGGGGAATCGGCTCGCTCGTGCGGTTCGGTGCGCTAATCACTTACGGCTTTCTTGCGACCCGGACGCTCGGGCTACCGCTGTCGGCCGCTCTCTTCAGCCTGGCGGCGTTTCTGTTCGCGACGAGCATTCTCGAACCGGTAATGTTGGAGCGATGATGGACAGAAGGATGGTGCTCGCTTTCGCGCTGGTGCTGGGCCCGCTCGGCTCCTCGACCGCGCGCGCCCAGGACCATGGCGCAGCTCCGCCGCCCGCGGCGGCCGCCGATGCGCACTCGCCCGCTCCGAGCGGGGGCACCGTGACCACGGACGAAGCGGTGCAGCACGCGACTAACGTCCCCGAGCGCGTGGACATCATCACGCCGCACATAACCGACTCGCACTCGCTAGAGTACCCCTGCTTCAAGCCGGGCTGGGCCTGCCACTACGAGCTGCCCCGCTGGACGCCGATCCAGATCGGCGGCCTCACGCTGGACCTCTCGCCGACCAAGCACGTGGTGTTCCTGTGGATCGCGGCGGCGCTCTGTCTCGTCGTGCTCATCGGCGGCGCCCGCGCGCACGGCGGCTCCAGGCCTGATGAATCGCCCCGCGGCTTCTCCAACGGAATCGAAGCGGTCGTGCTCTACCTCAGGAACGAGGTCGTCCTGCCTAACGTCGGGCCGCACGGCGACCGCTACGTGCCCTTCGTGCTGACGATGTTCTTCTTTATCATGTTCGCGAACCTGCTCGGCATGGTGCCGTACGGGTCGACCGCGACGGGGAACATCTCCGTCACGGCAGTCCTGGCGCTCATCACGTTCGTCGTGGTCGAAGTCGCGGGAATGCGGACGCTCGGCAGAAAGTACATCGGCACAATCGTGTTCTGGCCGCACGACATGCCGTTCGCGATGAAGTTCATCATGACGTTCATCATGACGCCAGTCGAGCTGTTCGGAAAATTCACGAAGCCGTTAGCGCTCGCGATCCGGCTGTTCGCCAACATGACCGCCGGCCACGTGATGGTGCTCGCGCTCATCGGAATGATCTTTACGTTCGGCAGCAGCTTCATCGGGCTGGCAGTGTTCCCGCTCATCATGGTGATCGCGATCATGCTGCTCGAGCTGTTCGTGGCGTTTCTGCAGGCTTTCATCTTCGCTTTGCTGGCGAGCGTGTTCATCGGGCAAATCAGGGAATCGGCGCATTAAGGGCCGATAGCTGACCACTGGATCAAGCCGTGCCGGCGTAGCTCACCGGCACTGGACCGTAGCCGGCCGAGTGGCTGGTGAAGCTCGTTGGAGCCCGGGCTCCGTTGACGAGCGGCGTGATGCTGGCGCGAGCAACGCAGTTTCACTTTACGCACGTGGAGTTTGACAATGGATCTCTTTCTAATGCTGCAGACAGCGGCGGTTGACACGAACTACGCCGCCGCATGGGCGCAGCTCGGAGCCGGCATCGGCGCTGGGCTCGCCGTCATCGGCGTAGGCATCGGCATCGGCCGCCTCGGCGGCCAGGCGATGGAAGGCATGGCCAGACAGCCGGAAATGGCCGGCAAGATTCAGACGGGCTCGCTCATTCTCGCGGCGCTCATCGACGCGCCCGGACTGTTCGCGATCGTCGTCGCGTTCATGATCGCCGGTAAGTACTAACAACTTTGCAGCCCATAGGGCCCGGGCCCTGTGGGTCGCCAATTCAGGTAGACACATGCGCAAGATCCTGACACTCTCGATGTTCCTGCTCGCTGCTCCTGCCTACGCGGCGGAACCGGCGGCGGAGAAGACGAACCTTATGTCCCCGAACACGGGGCTGATGTTCTGGACGCTCGTCATTTTCGTGGCGCTCTGGATCATCCTCTCCAGGTACGCGTTCAAGCCGATCACGGCGGCCGTCGAGGCGCGCGAGGCCGCGCTCCGCGAAGCAATCGAGACCGCGAAGCGGGACCGGGACGAAGCAGCGCTTCTGCTCCTCCAGCACCGCGCCAAGATTGAGGAAGCGCGCGGCGAAGCGCAGCGGTTCATCGCCGAAGCGCGCGCGGCTGGCGAGAAGGTTAAGTCGCACATGCTCGAGGAGACGAAGGCCCAGCAGCAGGAGATGCTGGACCGCGCCCGTCGCGAGATCGAGGCGGAGCGTGACCGCGCGATCGCGCAGCTCAGGCGCGAGGCCGTAGAGCTCGCGATATCCGGCGCCGAGAAGGTGATCGAGCGCAACCTGGACAGCGAAGCCAACCGCAAGATCGTCGAGACGTTCCTGGCGTCGATCCCGGCGTCCAAGCCGGACCGCGCGAGCCGCTGATGCGCGACTCCAGCATCGCGCGCAACTATGCCGAAGCGCTGCTCTCGCTCGCGAGAAAGGCGAACAACATGGACGGCTGGGGGAAGATGATCGCGGATTTTGCCGCTGCCGTGGAGCAGGACACGACGCTGCGACGGTTTCTGGAGTCGCCACGCGTGAGCGAGGCGCAGAAGAACGCGGTCATCACCAAGGC
>JACDCY010000093.1 GCA_013817305.1 Gemmatimonadaceae bacterium
TCCAGCGAGATACGGACCGTCCACGCAAGCGCAGCCCCGGTCACGCCGTACGCGCTCACCAGAGCAACGGTTAGCGGTAGGTGGATCACCAGCTCGGCGATGTGATTCTTGGCCGGCAGATCGGGACGCCCTATCGCATACAGGAACACGGACGGCACATGAGCGAGCGCGTTGGCGGCTACTCCAATGAGAAGAATGCGGAGTGCCGGCGCTCCGTCACCTACAAACGTCGGTCCCAGCCACAGCCTCAACACCTCGGGGGCGAATACAAAAAGGACTGTAATCGGCACCGTCATGACGAGCGCGAGTTGCCGCAGCGCGGACTCAACCACCCGCTGCGTTCTCGGCATCTCGTTCGCCGAAGCACCCGCCGACAGCGTAGGAAATAGGACAGCGACCGCGCTGATTGGAACCAGTAGTAAGCGCGTCGCCCCCTCGAACGGTCCGGTGTACAACCCGACCGCCGCCGCGCCGGCAATCGTTGCCAGCACGATGCGGTCAAATCCGGCAAGGATCGGATTGATCACGGCGCTCACCGTCAACCACGCACTGAACGAGAGTAGCGCGCGCAGCTGCTTCCACTCCCGGGGCCACTCCCACGCGAAGCCAGGTACAGCGCGCGGAATGGCCAACGCCGTCACCGCCACGCCGATGACGCGCACGGCAAACACTCCCCAGAACACCGTCGCCAGCGAAACTCCGGCGACAGCACCGATCGCGGGAATCAGCGTCGCCGCCGTGGCCGTCGGAATCTTGACGGCGTTGGAGAGGTCGAAACGGTGCGCGCCCTCGAGAATGCCGCGCAGCGCTCCGATGACCACGACGATCGCAAGATTGGCCGCCACGGCGTAAAACATGGACGCAGCTTCGGCACGCACCCCTGGCTCAAGAGAGAATATTCCAGAAGCAAGGCGGGGTGCGAATGCCGCAAGAACGAGCGCCGCGACGACTCCGACCGCGGTCTGCGTACCGACCGCAACCGCGACCGTCTGTCGCAAATCGCGGCCGCCGGTCGCGATGGACGCCGCTACGAACCGGACTGTCGCGCGACCGAGCCCGAGGTCCACGAATGACAGGTACTCCACCAGCGCCCAAGCCAAGCCCAATAGACCGAAGCGGACCGGGCCGAGGGCACGCGCCGCAAACGGAATCGCGAAGAACGCGACCGCCAGCGGTATGGCGTACCCCGAGAACGCGAGCACGGAATGGCGCGCGAGGCGCGTTCCGCCGGCGGAAGATTCCGTCAAACTTCCAGCAGGGCCAGCGTAGTGCCGCGCACGTGACGCATCGCGCCAAAGCGGGTATCGCTTGCGTGCAGCTCGTTCAGGGCTCGCGTCACTCCTTCCCATTCTCCGTAGTCGTGCCACGCGATCAGCGCGCCCGGTGCCGCCAGCTCGAGCGCCTTCCGAGAGTCCGACATTACGTAGTCGTAGGAGTGCGCTCCGTCCACGAACACAAAATCCACCGTCTTCGCAAACGGGGAGTAGTCGAATGTTGCCGAGTCGCCTTCGAGCTGGGTGATCCTCTCGCGTTCAACCGCTGCTCGAAATCGTGCTCCGCGTGCCCCGCCTTGCGAACGCCCGATGAACTGTCGGTCATCCGAATGAACTGCAAGCGCCGGGATAGAGGCCGTCGGAAGATCGAGCGTATAGACAGCCGCGTCCGGGGCGTTCGCGGCGAAGTTCAGCGTCGTTCGACCATCAAAGGTCCCGATCTCAAAAATCCGTTCGGGGCGGCGCGCCGCGACCAGAGCGTTGAGCACTGTAAGCTCGAGCAGCGTAACGTTGCCATCCGCGCTGAGGGGCTCGCGCACACGGATCGCCACATCCGGCGCAGCCTCGTGGATCTCCATGGTTGGGAGTGTCGGCCGCGGGCCCACGCGGTGATCGTAACCAAATTCGCGGGCGAGCCTGACTACTCGCGGGCGCATGGCGCGACTCGGCAGCGCCATCGCCAGCGAGTACGCCGCACCAACGGTTGCGCGGAACCAGGCGCCGATGAAAGTGGTTTTCTGTCCGTCTGAACCAGAACGCAACGTCACCGCTACGACAATTCCGGTGCCGAGCCCAAGTCCCTGATGCGCACGGTCCGGCCCTGACGCACGTCGTGCACTGGACAATCCGCAATCTTCGCCAGCCGCGCCGCCCCCGAAAGAAAGGTGTTGCGGCCTTGGCGGTCCCTGGATTCGCGAAACTTGCTCTCGACGTACCGCGCGTTCGCGGCCAGCCGCGCGAACGCGCCCGCGACGTCTTCGCGCACGAAGAAGGCATTCACTCCGCTGGTGTTGCAGCCGACAAATACGTAACCCTTCTCGTCAGCAAGGTCCCGCAACGCAGGAAGCGATGCCCCGAAATAAAGCTTCGAGTGGTGCGCCGAAATCCTCTCGAAGCGTGGGTCGTACGGGACGGTAATGGCATGGTCGTTTCCGAACACGCTGTTGTACTCGCACACGACCACCCTCGGCGAAACCACGTTGATCGCCTTCCAGACCCAATAATCGTTGCCGTCTATGTCGATGCTCAGCAATCCGATGTCGCCTTGAATTCCGTTGACGGCGAGCAGGCCATTGATGTTCTCGGCCGTGATCGTCGCGGCGACGCTGGTCAGATCGTACATCTCCGAGATCGGATCCTTGCGGATCTGCCGGATGTTGGCGGGATCGGAATCGATGACCAGGCCACTCCAGTTACGACGCTTCAGGAGGAACCGCGTATTGGCTTCCGTATAGTCCTGAACGCCGAACTCGACGAACGCCTTGTTCGGGATCGCGATCCGCGAAGTGAGATAATCAAGAATGCCGTCCTCACCCCACTGCGAGTACACCCGAAACTCGATCTCATCCATCGAGGCGGCTTCTGCGATGGATGCTACCCGCGCCGAGTGCAGCCCGCCGAGTAGCATCGCCTCCGTGTCCGCGCGGCGATCGAGGTTTCGGAGCGCCCGCATTATCGCACGCGGCGCGCCGGCCGCACGCACGAAGCCCTTCAGGATCCGGTCGCGCATCGTGCCAGGGAGGATTCCGAAAGCACCGTGTTGACCGCCGAAACCACGCTGGCGACTTCCACTCCGAGTAGCGCATCGGCCTGTGGTGCGGAGCCGTGGACGGAACGCTCCTCCGCCGGCTTCAGCACGTGATGGCCGGAACCGAAGGCCGCGAACTCCCTTGCTGCGTGCGGGTGGAAGACGCCGACGGTGGGCGTTCCCACAGCCGCCGCCAGATGCATCGGTCCGCTGTCGTTGCAGACAAGGACATCGGCCTCAGCCAGCAGGGCCAGCATCTGGCGCAGGCTCGGCCTGACGCTGCGAACGCCGGCGATGCTGGCCAGCTCCGCGCCGTAGCCTTGAGGATCCTCGATAGCGATAATGCGAACGCCCCCCCAGGAGAGCATTTCACTCACGACCGCGGCGAACCGCTCGAGGGGCCACTTCTTGTGCGGACTGCTCGCCCCGGGATGAACAGCCACGACCCGCTCCCCAGGCCTTACTCCATTCAGTGCCAAGAAACCTTTGGCCCAGGAGGCTTCCGACCGGCTGACCGTCAGGCGGGGAACGGGAACGTTGCGGGCACCACCGAACGGATCGAGCATCCGAGTCCAGTCTTCCAATCTGTGCCGGTCGAGTGATTCGTACGGCACGGAGTCGGTAAGTAACCAATCGCACCCGCCGTAATCGTACGCAACCCGCCGCCGCGCGCCCGACAGGGCGAGCACGATCTTGGCGCGCGGATCCATTCGGGATTCAAAGGCGAGGTCGAACTTTCGTCCGCGCAGGGTTCGGAACAACTTGCGCAGGGCAGGCCGGTCGTACCGTCTGGGATCATACCTGCCCCTCGCCGACGTCCAGGGGAAATCAAACGTGATGATCTCATCCACCAGAGCGCTGTTCTCGAGCACCTCTGCGGCGTGCGGCTGGCCGAGCAGCGTTATTTTAGCGTCCGGGAAAATCGCGCGGAGCTGGGCGAGGAACGGCGTGGCCAGCACCACGTCGCCGATATTCCAGAACTCCACTACGAGAATGCTCCGTACGCCGTGGCACAGCTCGTCGGCAGGTCTGCTGACCTCACGGCCATGACGGACCAGCAGTCGCCCAAGGGCATCAAACACCCTCAGCGGCAGGCGGTTGCGTCTCGTATAGACCCAGGTTCTGGCCACGGAGTTAAGTTATCGCGGTTTACCGAGTCGCGTGACGCCGACTCCGGCGCTTAAATTCTTGTACCAGATGCGTTTGCGAGACCATTCCCTGCCCCGATCATGACCCAATGGGCTGATGACGTTACTGCGCTGAATACCACCGAGCCTCCTCCGCTCACGTTCTCGCGGTGGGTCGCGGGCGTAATATCACGGTGGCGCATAATAATGGCAGGCATTGTGGCGATCGCACTGCTCGCCGTGGCCGCGCTTTTCCTGATACCGCCGATCTACACCGCCAACGCCGCCTTCGTCACCAATTCGTCCTCGCCATCGGTCAATCTTGGCAGCGCCATGTCTGGCCTTCGCGGGGGGATGGGCGGCTTCGCGTCGCAGCTCGGACTGGGGCGTGCGGCGGACCCGTCCGAGAGCCCGAAGTTCTACACCCAGCTGATCGGTAGCCGGGAGCTCCGCACGCGGTTGCTGCAGACGCGGTTCGCGGATCCTCGCACGGCAGCGCCGGGCGATAGCGTCCGGTTGCTGGATCTCCTGCGAATCAAGAACAAGGATCTAGAGCGGCGCCAGGAGCTAGCGCTCAAGGCGCTCGCGCAGTCCATGCGAACAACGCATGACGAAGAAACGAATCTGGTGACGCTCAAGGTCACGACTGAATGGCGGCACCTCAGCGCCGCTGTAGCTAACCGAACGCTCGATTTGCTTACGGAGTTCAATCGGGAGCAGCGTAGCTCGCGCGCGCGCTCCAAGCGAGACTTCCTTGATCGTCGCACCGCCTTCGCCCGCTCAGAGTTGACGACAGCGGAAATGCGGCACCGCGCTTTCAGCGAGCAGAATCGCTCCTGGAAATCCTCACCCACGCTCGCGCTCCTGGAAGAAACGCTCCAGCGCGACGTGGACCGCGCGGCGGATCTGTATCTGGCGCTGCAGCAGCAGCTCGAGACTGCGCGCATCGAGGAGGTCAACGATGCCGCGTTGATTACCGTCGTGGACTCCAGCGTTCCTCCGCGCAAAGCCGCGTGGCCCCGTTACGGGGTGCTAACGGTCAGTACGGTGATGGCTGGAACTCTGGTGGGCACCATGCTCGCGGGAATTCTCGTCATCCTCGCGGATTGGCGCGCGCGTAATCCGGGCTCGGCTTCGCAGCTCGGCGGGACGGTGCGAGACGCCAGGCGCGAGATAGGCGGAGCGCTCACCGGCCGCGGACGAGCCCCGGCCAAACCGCCCAACGAGCGCTCGATCGGCGGTCTGTAGAGCTTCCCAGCCGTAGCCGGCTACATGGCCATTTCGATACCGCTGCCGCAACCGTTCGCGCGTCGCCGCTTCCCCTTCACCGCGCGCACCACCGTGCTGCTGTTGGTGTGGCTCCTGCCGTTCCATTCGCTCATCATGGCCTGGCTGTTCGGCGGGCTGAAGTGGCCGGGCTCGACGGTGCGCATGCTGGCGTCATGGAAAGAGGCCACCGTCGTTGTCCTCTTCGTGTGGGCTATCGGCCGTACGCTCGCCGGCCGCACTGAGCGGACCAGGATCACGGCCCCCGACATCGCAATCACGAGCCTGATCGCGCTCGCTGTTGTCTACCTGCTGCTCCAAAGCAATGTTTTCGGAATTGGCATGCCCGTGGCCGCCGAGCTGTACGGTTTCCGCGACGCTGTGTTCTTCATGCTGTTGTACTACGTGGGCCGCGCGACTCCTGAGCTTGCCGCGGACGACCGCATTCTGCGCCACCTTTTTTATATGTCGCTGGTGATCTCGGTAATCGGGATCCTCGAACGCCTGTTCATCTCCCCCGACACCCTGGTCCTCATCGGCGTCGCGACGTACATGAACGACTTCCTCGGCGTCAAAGCGTTCACCGCGGGGAACGAATGGGGTCTCCCGCAGAATTACTGGACGTATTTCGGGGGTGTTCCCATCCGGCGGGCAGGATCGGTCTTCCTCCACAGTCAGGGCTTCGCCCTCCCCTTCCTGCTGCTGATCCCGGCTGCGACGGCTTGGGCGCTCAATCGAAGCGTCAATCGAAGCGCGTGGTTGCGGGTCGCCTACGTCGTGATTTGGATCGGCCTCGCCTTGACCATTACCCGAATGACGATCGCCATCTGCTTCGTGCAGCTTGCGCTGTTCTACCTGATCGTTCGCCGCCCCGAGTGGACTGCGGCGACGGTCGTCGGCGCGGGGGCTGCATTCATTGCATCCATGGTCGTTGTTCCTGGCGTGTTCACGTTCGTGTGGGAGACGCTGACCTGGCAGTCACCCAGCAGCGAGTCGCACCTGCGCGAATGGATAAGGGGTACCGTCGCGTTTGCCGAAAAGCCGTGGGGTCACGGGCTCGGCACCACGGATCAGGTCGCCGTCAGGTTTGGAATGGAGCCGGTGACCGGAGATAACATGTACTTCGCGTACGCGGCACAAATGGGACTGCTGGGGTTTGTCGCGCACGTGGGAGCGTTGCTCGCGATTCTGGGATTCTCCTGGTATCTCGCGCGCAAGGCGGCGACGGAAAATCAACGGCGCGTGGGGATCGTGATGACGCTCACGACGGTGGGAATCCTGCTGAACGGCGCGACGTCGCTGGTATTCAGCTCGACGTTTCTGGTGTGCCTCTATTTCTGGCTCGCTGGCTC
>JACDCY010000020.1 GCA_013817305.1 Gemmatimonadaceae bacterium
CAGACCAGCGGGAAGGCTAGCGCGGCCACGAACGCCTTCCGCCAGCGTGCCGCGCCCAGCGATGCGAGCGCCGCCCAAAGCAGCGCGAGAGCGGTCCACCCGGTCAGCACCTGGTGGGCAAACAGCCAGAGTTCGACTCTCGTAGCCGCGAACACGATGATCGCGCCGATGCGGAGCACGTACAGTGACCACGCGAACGCCCACCAGAGGAAATCGGGGCGCCGGTACCGGTGGTACACCGACCAGCAAACGATCGCCATGCCCAGGACGACCATCCCCTGAAAGTAGGCGGCGTTCCAGTCGCTGGTCATCTAGCATTGTCCATAGCCATTTACGGTGAGTGTTCGCGCGCCTTCCTGCAAGCCAAACTCGTGCCGCGACCAATGTGTCGAATGCCGGGGTCGGCCACCTTTAGCTAGCTTTGGCGGATGCCTGTTGACCGGATCAGAACGCGCTTTCTCGTGGTCGGCAGCGGAGTGGCAGGTCTGCACGCAGCGTGGCGGGCCGCCGAAGAGGGTGATGGCGAGGTCATGGTCCTCACCAAGCGTTCGCTGTTCGACAGCGCTACCGCCTATGCCCAAGGAGGTATTGCAGCAGCGCTCGGCGCCGGCGACTCCGCCAAGCTTCACCGAAAGGATACGCTCGCGGCGGGGGCGGCCCTGTGCGATGCGCGGGCCGTCGATGTGCTGGTGGCCGAGGGCCCCGATCGGGTTCGCGAGCTCCAGACCGCGGGCGCCGATTTTGATCTCGAGCCCAGCGGCAGACTGCGTCTTGGAAAGGAAGCTGCCCATTCGAGGCATCGGATCGTGCACGCGCACGGAGACCAGACCGGCGCGGAAGTCGTGCGCACTCTCATCGACAGGGTCGAGGAAAACCCCAGGATAGAGGTGCTCGAGAAGACGCGCGTGCTCGATCTCGTCGTGCATCGGGGGATGTGCGCGGGCGTCAGGGCAACCGTCTCAGGGCGTCCAGTCGAGATCATAGCGGACGCAACGGTGCTCGCGACGGGCGGTTGCGGACAGGTTTTTCGGTATACGACGAACCCGGTCGTGGCCACGGGCGATGGATACGCGATAGCGTCCCGCGCCGGCGTGAAGCTCTCGGACATGGAGTTCGTGCAGTTTCATCCGACCGCGCTCGATACCCCCGAAAATCCGCTGTCCCTGATCTCCGAAGCAGTGCGGGGTGAAGGCGCCAGGCTCGTGAACGACGCGGGCAACAGGTTCATGATCCGACGCCACAAGCTCGCCGAGCTCGCGCCGCGCGACATTGTGGCCCGCGAGATCTTCAGGCAGCAGTCGGAGGGGAGCAGGGTCTGGCTCGACGCGCGGCGTCTCGGAAAATCATTCGCGAAGCGGTTCCCCGGAATCTTCGCGCTCTGTCATGCGCGAGGTCTCGACCCGCGGGAAGAGCTCATTCCCGTCACCCCGGCCGCGCACTACATGATGGGCGGGGTGGTCACGGATCTCACCGGCTGCTCGAGCCTGAACCGGCTGTACGCATGCGGAGAGGTATCGAGCACCGGCGTTCATGGCGCGAACCGGCTCGCGTCCAATTCGCTGCTCGAAGGCCTGGTATTCGCTGAGCGAGTGGCTCGTGACATGATAAAGATCAAGCGGCTGCCGAGGCTCCCGAAGAAGACGGCGTGGAAAGCTCCGGCGTTACGCGACCGGGGAGCGGCGCAGGTTGCCGCTGATGAGGTGCGCCGGGTGATGTGGGAGAAAGCGGGGATCGATCGGTCGGCGCGCGGATTGAGAAAATGTCTCGAGGCGCTGGACGCGATCGAATCGCGACTGCCGGTGGGAGCGACGGAGGAGGCAAATTTGATAACGACCGGGCGGCTGATAGCGGGAGCGGCCCTGATCAGGAGCGAGTCGCGCGGCGGGCATTTCCGCAGCGATTTTCCGCGTCCGAAGCAAAAGTGGAGAGGGAAGCACATCATATGGTAGTGATCGCCAGACACGACGACGCAACGCTGCAGGCGGAGATCAAGGAGCTTGCGCGGCGAAAAAACGCGGTGATCCTCGCGCACAACTACGAGCGCCCGGAAGTGCAGGATGTCGCGGACTACGTGGGCGACTCGCTGGGGCTCAGCAGGGAAGCCGCGCGGACCGAGGCAGATGTAATCGTTTTTTGCGGCGTCCATTTCATGGCCGAGACCGCGAAGATATTGTCGCCCGACAAGACGGTCCTTCTCCCGGATCTCGCCGCAGGCTGCTCGCTGGCGGCGAGCATCGACGCAGAGGATCTCCGGAGGTGGAAGTCAGAGCACCCCGGCGCCATCGTAGTCTCGTACGTCAACACGACCGCCGAAGTAAAGGCGGAAAGCGATTACTGCTGCACGTCCGGGAATGCGGTCGATGTGATCAATGCGATCCCCGCGGAGAAAGAGATCCTGTTTCTGCCTGACATGTTCCTCGGCGCGCACGTTCGTCGCGTGACCGGACGCGAGAACATCCATGTCTGGATGGGAGAGTGCCACGTCCATGCGGGCATTGATCCGGAGCACATCAACCTGCAGAGAGCAGCGCATCCGGGCGCCGAGTTCCTCATCCATCCGGAGTGCGGCTGCGCGTCGAGCGTAGTCGAGGCCGTTTCCGCGGGAGATGTGAGCGCGGAGGGGATGCAGATACTGTCGACCGAAGGAATGATCCGAAGGCCGGCCGAGTCCCCGGCGGACGAGTTCATAGTCGCGACCGAAGTGGGCATTCTGCATCGTCTCAGGCGGGAAAACCCCAGCAAGACGTTCTTCGCCGCGAACGAGCGCGCGGTGTGCGCTTACATGAAAGTCACGACGCTTCCCAAGGTTTTTCTGGCGCTGCAGCACATGCAGTTCGAGATCACCGTTCCGCCAGCGATCGCGGCGCGGGCGCGCAAGGCGATCGAGCGAATGGTCGCCATCGGCGGCCAGACCGCGTTGTCGCCGGTCCCAACTACGCCGGACCCCGGCGAGTGAGCACGCCGGGCCGCCGCGCGCCGTCGCGTAGGAAGACCGCTCGCCCCGACGAAGGAGTACTGTTCCCGTTGAGCAAGCGCGAGGTCTCCAAGCTCGTGCGCGCGGCACTCGACGAGGATTGCGCGTTCAACGACGTCACTACCCTCGCCACCGTCGTGTCCGACCGGCGCGCCCGCTGCCGTCTCGTCGCCAGGCAGGCCGGCGTCATCGCGGGGCTCCCACTCGCGCTGGAAGCTTTCCGGCAGCTCAACCCGCGTGTGGTGATTCGAGTGGACGGCAGCGACGGCCGCTCCGTCGAAGCGGGCTCGATGTTCGCCGCGCTGAGCGGCAGTGCGCGCGGGCTGCTGTCGGCTGAGCGCGTTGCTCTGAACTTCCTGCAGCGGCTCTCGGGAATTGCCTCGCTCACGGCCCGCTTCGTCGCGGCGGTTGAAGGGACGGACGCAAAAATTCTCGACACTCGCAAGACGACGCCCGGGTGGCGAAGTCTGGAGAAATACGCCGTGCGCGCCGGCGGCGGCACGAACCACCGGATGGATCTATCGAGCGCGATCCTCATCAAGGACAATCATCTCCGCGCTCTCGACGGCGACCTCGAGCTCGCGATCCGGCGGACGCGAGATCTCGCCCCTGCTGGCACAAAGGTAGAAGTCGAGTGCGACCGGTTGAGTCAGGTTAAAGCCGCGGTAGCGGCGGGCGCGGACGTGATCCTGCTCGACAACATGAAAGTGGACGAGATCAGGCGGTGCGTGGATGTCGTGGCCGGGCGGGCGCTTCTGGAGGCGTCGGGCGGCATCACCCTCGCGAACGCACGCGCAATCGCAAAAACGGGAGTCGACCGAATCTCGGTGGGAGCGCTCACGCACTCCGCTCCGGCGCTCGACCTGGGTCTCGATTTTACCTGATCTACAACTCTCATTCAGGAGCGATGATGGCCAGGACCCTGCGCACGGTGATGCTCGTTCCGGCGATCGCGGCCGCGGTGCTGATCCATGGTGCGGGCGTTGCGCGCGCCCAGCAAACGCCGGAGCCGGACGTGCGTCTCGAGCGTCTGAAGGCCGAAGCCGGAACGCGCGTTGATTCGCTGCGCGGCCTCACGCAGCAGATGGTGGATATGGTGTTTTCCTTCGGCGAGCTGGGCTTCCAGGAGCACGAGACTTCGCGCTACCTCACTGGAATTCTCGAGCAGAATGGGTTCCGCGTTCAGCGTGGCGTGAGCGGGATACCGACCGCATGGACTGCTACGTGGGGGAGTGGCCGGCCGGTAATCGCTATGGGCTCCGACATCGACGGCATTCCGCAAGCATCACAGAAGCCGGGCGTCGCGTATCGAGACCCGTTGGTGGAAGGAGCGCCCGGCCATGGGGAGGGGCACAACTCCGGCGTGCCGCTGAACATCACCGCAGCCATCGCTCTCAAGCGGATAATGGAGCGCGAAAAGATCCCGGGCACACTGATGCTTTGGCCCGGGGTGGCGGAAGAACTGCTGGGCACCAAGGCGTATTTCGCGCGCGATGGGATGTTCCGGGACGCCGATGCCGCGATTTTCACTCACGTCGATTCCAGGCTCGGCACCTCCTGGGGGTCGGTGGCGCAGAACGCCGTCATCTCCGCGGAGTTTTTTTTCGAGGGCGTGACGGCACATTCGGCGGCGGCGCCATGGCGCGGGCGGAGCGCGCTCGACGCGGTCGAGCTGATGAACGCCGGATGGAACTACCGGCGCGAGCACTTGAGACTACAGCACAGGTCCCACTACGTGATCCGTGACGGAGGCGACCAGCCGAACGTGGTTCCGCGCACCGCGTCGGTCTGGTATTTCATCCGGGAGACTGATGCTGCCCGCACGAGCGAGCTGTTCGATGTGGCGCAGCAGATCGCGCGCGGCGCTGCGCTGATGACCAACACGACTTTCAGCCGGGTTCGAATACTGGGATCGGCCTGGGACCCGCACTTCAACCGGCCGATCGCGGAAGCCATGCAAGCCAACATCGCCCGGGTGGGGGTCCCTACCTGGACCGACGCGGACCAGTCGCTCGCCCGAAGCCTTCAGCGAGAGATAGGCGCCACTACAGCTACCGGCTTGGCGACGACGATCGACTCGATTATTCCGACCGTTCCGGACAATCGCAAAACGGGCGGCGGATCGGATGATATCGGTGACGTGTCGTGGACGCTGCCGACCGTAACGTTGCGGTTCCCGTCGAACATCCCCGGCCTCCCGGGCCATCACTGGTCGAACGCGGTGGCGATGGCTACTCCGATCGCCCACAAGGGAGCGACGGCGGGAGCCAAGGTAGTTGCGATGACGGTCCTGGATCTGCTGCTTGCGCCGTCCCTGCTCGCCGAGGCGAAGCGGTACTTCACCGGCGTGCAGACCAAGGACGTGAAGTACGTGCCCCTGGTCGGCCCGGATGACCGTCCGGCCATCGAGATGAACGAGGCGCTGATGGCGCGGTACCGGCCGGCGATGCGACGCTTCTATTACAACCCGGCCCGTTACAAGACTTACCTGGAGCAACTCGGGGTCAAGTATCCGACCGTGAAGCCCGATACGACGAATTAGCAACTTCATCGTCCAGAATGGCGTCGCGGACGAAGTAGCCGCCTGAGGCGCGCACGGCGGCCGCTACCGACCGCCGCGCGTCGTCCACGTCGTCCTCGCTGTTGTCCAGGGCGTTGCGGGCGGCGCGGAAGCGGCGACCGGACAGCACGCAGAACATGTCGCACAGAGCAAGCACGTCGGCGTGGGTGCTGTCGTCGCCCTCAGACAGCAACCGCTGAGTGCGCGAGATCACCGCGCCCGTAGCGAACAGCTCGATGGCCATGTTCGCGAGTCGCTCCAGCACCAGCTGCCGCTCCAGCAGCTCCGCCCTGTGGCGCATGATCGCGCCCCTCGACGCCGCCTTCAGCTCCGCGACGTGGCGCTCGAAGTATCGCTTGTGGTCGGCCAGCCCCGGATGGAGGTCCACGTCGAGAGTCGAAGTAGCCCGCAGCGCGCCACGCACGCGTGACGCAGCGTAGCCTCCGAGGAGACCCAGGTTCTTCATGGGACGTCTCAGCGCAGCTCCCACCTCCTTGAGCTGGCCGGCCGGCCCTTCCACGCCGTTGAGCGCGATGAAAAGGCGCAGCACCTCGTTCGCCCCTTCGAAGATCCTGTTGATGCGTGAGTCGCGCAGCATCCTCTCGTACGGGTAGGGCTTCACGAACCCGCGGCCACCGGCCACCTGCACCAGCTCGTCGGTTGCGCGCCAGACCATGTCGCTCGCAAAGACTTTCGCGCACGCCGACTCGAGCGAATGGTCTGCATCGGGCCGGTCAGCAAGCGACGCGAGAATCCCGAGCATCGCGTCGGCCGCGTAAATCTCCGATGCGAGCTGCGACATCTTTCGCTGCGTTATCTCGAAGTGCGCGAGCGGGTGACCAAATTGCTCGCGCTGCTCCGCGTAGCGCGCCATCTCTCCGAGCGCGCTCTTGGCGCCACCGGTGCAGCCTGCGACCAAAGTGAGCCGACCCGCGTTCAACACGTGCACGGCTACGCTGAAGCCCCGGCCCACGCCGCCGAGAACGTGATCGGCGGGAACGCGCATCCCGTCGTAAAGCAGCTCCGCCTGCGTCGAGCCCCGAATGCCGAGCTTGCGAACCGTCCCGACGACTTTGAATCCGGGCATGTCGGGCCTGATGATGAACGCTGTCGGCCGCTGCTCGGTGGCGCCTTTCCGCTGTACCGGCGTCTGCGCGAACGTGACGATCACGCCCGCCTTGTGCGCGTTGCCGATCCAGATCTTGTGGCCGTCGATGATCCACTCGGAACCATCCGGAGACAACATGGCCTTCGACCTGATGTGCTGGGCGTCGGATCCAATTTCGGGCTCCGTCAGCGCGTAGGCAGCAAGCATCTCGCCGCGCGCGAGCGCCGGCAGATACCGCTGCTTCTGCTCCTCCGTGCCGTAGAGGACGATGGCCTTCGATCCCAGGCCGCAGTGCACCCCTACGAGAACAGCAGTCGACGCATCGGCGTCGGAGATCGCCTCGAACACGCGGGCGTACGCGGTGGCTGACAGGCCGATGCCGCCGTACTCGGGCGGGATCGTGAGGCCCAGAAAACCCGATTCAGCGAGAGCAGCGACGACGTCGTCACCAATTGTCTCTTCCTCGTCGAACTTCGCGGGATCGATGACGTCTTCGCGGAGCTCGCGGAGCTGCTTAATAAGGCGCGTGACGGTCGCCGCCTCCCGCGGATCACGAGCTTCGAGCGGGTCGGGATACGGGAAGAGAAGGTCGTCATGTATCGATCCCGCGAACAGGCCGCGAATGAAAGACGCGCGTCCGCCGGGAGCAGGCGCCGTGTCAGCCTCGCGTGCGGCGCTGGAGCTCACGCGATGGCGGTAGAAGCTGCGGCCAGCTGTCCCGCAAGAGTATCGGCATCCCCCGTGGGCAGGTCGCAGGTGAACCCTCGGCAGACGTATGCCGTGGCCGAGCCGCGGGTGTCCCGATCCTTCATGAGCGCGACTGTGCGGGCGTGCGCCGGATCCCCGCCCGCGAGAATCAATCCAGGCACGTATCGCCCGGACACGGCGCCCGCCAATTCCGCGAACTTGTCGCTGGCCGGATCCCCCGCTAGCGCAACCTGGACTCCGCCGCGAACCAGAATATCCGCGGCGCTCAGCAAATATCCGAATGCGATGGCGTGCTTTCCCATCGCCGCCGCGAGCGGCCGAAGCACGCTCTCAGCGCGACCTCGCAGATCCTGTGAGCCGGTCAGCTCAGAAAGGCGCAGGCACAGGTCTACGGCGAGTGAATTGCCCGCGGGGACCGCGTTATCGGCCACGTCCCGGGGCCGGGTGATCAGCTTCTCGGCGTCCTTCGCAGTATCAAAGAAGACCAAGGTCTCCTCGTCCCAGAACATGTCCGTGATCGCGGCGGAAATTTCGAGAGCGCGATCGATCCACCGCTCGTCGAACGTGAGCTCGTACGTCGCGACAAAGCCGAGCGCGACGGCAGCGTGGTCTTCGAGAAATCCCGGAATTCTCGTCGAGCCGTCCTTGCGCGAGCGCATCACGCGCCCGCCCTGAACCATCTCCGAGTAAAGAAACTCCGCGTTACGCAGCGCCATGGACCGATAGCGTTCGTCTCCAAACGCTCTCGCGGCCTCGGCCAGCGCGCGGAGCATGAGTCCGTTCCACCCCGCAAGAACCTTCTCGTCGCGCGCGGGCCAGACGCGACGGGAGCGGGCCTCGTACAGGATCGCCTTTGCCGCGCTGATCGCCTCGGCTAGCGCCGGCTCGGGCGTACCGATCTTCGCGGCCAGCTCGGCAGGATCCAATGAAACGAACAGGATGCTCGTGCCTTCGAAGTTTCCGCCCGGCGTCACGCCAAAGTATTCCTTGAGGAAGGGCGCTTTTTCTCCGAGCAGCTCGTCGAGCTCGGCGTCTGTCCAAACGTAGAATTTTCCCTCGTGGCCTTCGCTGTCGGCGTCCAGCGAGGAATAGAAGCCTCCCTCGGGCGAGGTCATCTCCCGGTCCACCCATGTGATCGTTTCGCAAGCGATCCGCCTGGCCTCCTCGTCACCCGTGGCCTGCCAGAGATGCACGCCAAGTTGAATCAGCAGGGCGTTGTCGTACAACATCTTCTCGAAGTGCGGAACCAGCCATTCGTCGTCGACCGAGTAGCGCGCGAATCCGCCGCCCACCTGATCGTAGATCCCGCCGCGCGCCATCTTCCGGTACGAGCTCAGCGCGATGTCGGTCGCGTGCGGGTTGTTGGTGCGCGCGCCGTGCCGCAGGAGAAAGTCGAGCGCCATCGCTTGTGGGAACTTCGGCGCGCTGTCAAACCCGCCGTGGTCCGCGTCATGCCGCCGGGCGATGTTGCGGTAGGCGATCTCGAGCATGTGGGCGGTCACTTCGTCGGCGCGCGTCGATGCCGGTGGAGGCTTGTATATCTGACGAAGTTGCTCGACGCTTTTCGTCACGTCATCCCGATGGTCCGCGTAGGCGCGGGCGACCGACTGGAGAATGTTGGTGAACGAGGGCATCCCGTGGCGCTCGGTGGGCGGAAAATAGGTGCCCCCGTAAAAAGGCTCGCCTTCGGGCGTAAGAAACACTGTCATGGGCCAGCCGCCGTGCCCCGTCATCGCCTGGACGGCCTGCATGTAGATGCTGTCCAGGTCGGGTCTTTCTTCGCGATCGACCTTGATGTTGACGAAGTGCTCGTTCATCACGGCAGCGGTCGCATCGTCCTCGAACGACTCGTGCGCCATGACGTGGCACCAGTGGCAGGCCGCGTACCCAATGCTCAACAGAATCGGCTTGTCTTCGCGCCGGGCGAGCTCGAGCGCCTCGGCCGACCACGGGTGCCAGTGCACCGGGTTGTCGGCGTGCTGGACCAGATATGGGCTGGTTTCGTTGGCTAACAGGTTGGGCATGTCAGGGCGGATAATTGCATAATACTGACCAGCGTAACTACGGGTGGATGGGGAACACGGAGCGCGGTGTGCGTTACCCGTTTAACCGGTATCCGTGAGGACGTAGATGCGGCTGGAAACGCCTTGGGAGTCCCGGGTTTACGGCCTTACGCACAACGGTTAAACGGGTAACGCACACCGCGCTCCGCCTTTCCATCCGGGAATCGCCTCCGGCCGTCCCTCCCAATAACTTGCGGAGTGCTCACAATGATCGCCCTTGGCGGCGCGGTCGGATCGGTGACGAGGTACCTGCTCGGCGGATTCGTGCAGCGCGCGGCGGGCCTGGCCTTTCCCGTCGGGACCATGTTCGTCAATATCACGGGATCATTTGTCGCCGGGCTCCTGTTGCGTTACTTCATGAACAGCCAGTCTCATCCCCTCGTCCGAGCGGCCCTCGTGGTCGGGTTCTGCGGCGGCTTTACCACCTTTTCCGCGTTCAGCACCGAGACTCTGGGGCTGGCGGAGGGAGGAGAATACGGCCGGGCCGCCCTGTACGTGATGGCCAGCGTCGGACTTTCGCTTGCGGCGGTGTTCGGCGGTTTTGCGCTCGGCGGCTTCGCCGCTCCACACGCCTCTCGATGATGTCGAACACTCACCGGACGGATTGAACTTGGCTGAAGACCTCGCACGGTTCCTAAGTGACAACGACGCGCGAATTCGCGACGAGCTTTTCGCTCTTCTACGAATCCCGAGCGTGAGCGCGCGTTCCGAGCATAAAGGCGACATGGCGCGAACAGCGGAGTGGGTTCGCGATTCTCTGAGCAGCCTCGGCTTCGAGACGGTGATTCACCAGACCAAGGGCCATCCGATCGTGGTCGGCGAATGGAGAAAGGCCGCGGGCGCGCCGACGGTCCTGATCTATGGCCACTACGACGTGCAGCCGGCGGAGCCGCTGGAGCTCTGGACGTCGCCGCCGTTCGAGCCCACGGTGCGCGACGGCAAGATCTTCGCGCGTGGGTCCGTCGACGACAAAGGCCAGTTCTTCCTTCACATCAAAGCGGTGGAGGCCCATCTAAAAACGCGCGGGACGCTTCCCGTGAACATCGTGTTCCTGATCGAAGGAGAGGAAGAGATTGGCAGCGAGCACCTCGCCGAGTTCGTGAGCGTGCACCGCGAGACGCTGAAGGCCGATGCGGTCGTCATCTCCGATTCGACGATGTACGCGGAGGGTCAGCCTTCCATCCTGTCGTCGCTGAGGGGCCTCGCGTATTTCGAGATCAACGTCCAGGGACCGGCCGGAGACCTGCATTCCGGCATTTACGGCGGCGCGGTCGTGAACCCCGCGACCGCGCTGGCGCAGATCATCGCGACCTTTCATGACGAGAGCGGCAAGGTCGCCATCGACGGATTCTACGATGCCGTGCGCGACTGGGAGCCGGAGATTCGGGCGCAGATGCGCGAGCTGCCGGCGGACGACGCGGCGTTTCTCAAGGAAGTCGGCGCGTCCGCGCTGGGCGGAGAGCCTGGCTACACGACGCTCGAGAAGCTATGGACGCGGCCGACGTGCGAGGTGAACGGTCTGCTCAGCGGTTATACGGGCGAAGGCGCCAAGACCGTGCTGCCGGCGCGCGCCATGGCCAAGGTGAGCTGCCGGCTGGTGCCCGATCAGAAGCCGGGGGACGTCGAGCGGCTATTCAAGGCTCACGTCGCGCGGGTCGCTCCCAAGGGAGTGACGGTAACGTGCGAGCACCTGCACGGGGGCCGTCCGTGGAAGGCAAAGCTGGAGGGGCCGATTTACGATGCGGCGCGCACCGCGCTCGAATCCGCGTTCGGCAAGGCGCCGGTGATCACCGGCGAGGGAGGATCGATTCCAGTCGTCAGCGACTTCGAAGAAACGCTCAACGCCCCGGTGCTGCTCGTCGGATTCGGCCTTCCGGGCGAGAACGCGCATGCGCCCGATGAGTGGATGTCGGAGGAGAATTTTCGCGTTGGAATGCGCGCGATGGCGGAAATGTGGGATCACTACGCTGCCGCAGTGAAACAATAGGCTCTCGCCTTCTAGTAGCGCCACTCCCGTATCAGGAACACTCCGAGCACGCTGCGCGTGATCGGCTCGCGAATCTGAAGCGTGGGCTCGCGCAGGAGATAGCGCGGCTCCAGCGCGACCTCGATGCGATAGCCGGGCATCGACGGGAACCGATGCTCGAGCGTGAAGCCCGGTCGCTTCAGGGCCGCGGGATCGGGTCGGCCGGTAAACGAGATGAACGTGTGCGGGTTCACGTACTTCCCGAACTCGATCTCGGTGCTGCGCAGGAAGGTGCCGACGTCCGTCTGGATCTCGGCCGGCGAGATGATGAGCACGTCCGCGCCGAGCGACCGCGCAGCCTCGCCGGCGAGCTCCTCGGTGAATACGCCAAGCGCCACCGCCGCCAGCTGCTTGGTTGCCAGCGCCGCGCCGGTTCCGACCAGGTTGCCCGCGCTACCTCCGGTCGAAAGCGCCGAGCCGCCCAGCTGCGTGAGCGTAGTCCCCGATTGGCCGAACGCGAGATAGCTGAGGATGTCGCTCTGCGCCATCGGCGGCTGCGCGTCGCTGGTGAGCGTGATCTTTGGGCTCTTCATGGTTCCGCCGATCACGATCTGGATGTTGATGGCCTCGCGCGTGGGCAGCCTGACCTCGTACTCGCCCTGGATCTGCAGCGTCGGATTTATCTCGCTGAGCCCGACGAAGGTCGCGGATCCGCGCCGGATCTTGAACCTTCGCGTGAGGAACACGTAGTCCCCGCGATCGCTGAGCAGCACGCCATCGAGCGTCAGCGCTTCCTTGGCGCGATCCGCGCGCACGATGAGGTCGCCGTCGGTGTACACCTCTACGTTGACGTTCGGCGCGCGCACGAAAACGTCGCGGTCCACGCGCAGGTTCAGCTCGACGCGGAGGTTCGCCAGCAGCGGCGACTGGGCCGGGAATATCTCTGTTGCCGGGGTCAGCGCCGTGTCGAGCACCGCGAAGAGGGCGGGATCGTCGGCGCCGATCACCTGTCGCCCTTCCGGCTTGGGGAGGTACAGCACGCCTTCGCGAATGCGCACCCCGCCGCTGATGAGCGCGCCCTTGAAGGGCCCATACATGGCCACGTCAAGATCGGCGAACAGCTCGCCGTGGTCGTTATCCAATATGCGCGCGCCCTGGGAGGCGAGGCGCAGGTCGAATGACGGCTCGCGGAACGAGCCGACGCCGATGCCCCCGCTGACGCGGAACGCGCCTGCGCTCCGTCCCACGAGCGAGTCGATGACGACCGTATCGCCGGTCATGCGCACCGAGCTGTACACGTTGCGCACGGTTACGCCCGTGGGAACGATCTTCGCGCTGCCGTTGTGAATAGCGACGTTCCCCGATAGCGCCGGCTTGCTGAGCGTTCCACCGATCGAGACGTTGCCGCTCGTGCGCCCGCGCACGTTGGTGACGTAGCTGTTCAGCTGTGGCAGGATCTCGACCGGGAAGCTGTCGGCGGAGACGCGGAGAGCGATCTGTCGGTCCCTCGGGATTCGCGAGCCCGTGACGCCCGATAGCGCGAGATTCACGGGCACCGTTCCTTCGGCTACGATGACCGAGCGGCCGTTGGCCAGCGTTGCGTCGGCGCGTCCGGTGAGGGTCTCGTTTGCGTAGTCGACGGTGCCGTGCACCTCGGGAAAACTCGTGTCGTTGTACACGAAGTTCGTCGCCCCGAACGCTCCCTTGAAGCGCGGATCTGCCAGCGTGCCGGTCGCGTTCATGTCAAACGAAAGCAGTCCGCGCGCGTCGACGCCGCTCTGCAACAATGACGCGATGTCGGCGATCTCGAACCGTTCCACCGCGACACGGAGGTCCGCGTTCCCCTCACGCGGGATGAGGCCGTCCACGAAGATGCGGCCGCCGGACGGGTTCGTCAGCTCGAGCGTTCGGACCGTGATCCCGCGCGCGCCCCATTCGATGTCCGACGGGCGGGTGCTGGTCCACAGTGTGGTGTCGAACTGCAGCCGCATGTTGTCGAGGTGGAGCTCGCGATGGTCGGCGTGCAGCCGGTACTGCGCGGCCAAGCCGTACTGCGTGTCATCGTCCTGATGTATCGATATCTCCGCGGTGCCGCCTGGTTTCTGGTAGCTGATCCGCGCATCGACGCTATCGAGATCGAAACCTGCGAGTCGCGCGTCGGCAAGCTGTGCGTCGACCGTCAGGCGCGACGCGGGAGTCCGGCCGCCGGTCCAGTCGTAGTCGGCCACGAGGCGGCCCACGCTCTGCCCGCGTGCCACGATGTTCGTGCCGGTCGCGGTGCCTCGCAGCCCGAAGTTCTTTATGTTGCCAGTTGCAACGCCCTCCGCGCGAAGCGACCCCGCCAGCAGGCCGCGCGGAATCACCCGCGGCGTGTCGACCGTCATCGCGGGCATGCCGCGACCCGTAGCGGCGCGCTCGACTTCGGTCTCTCTCGCGACTTTGAGAGAGTCGGCTCTCGCCTGCGCGACGCGCGATGCCAGGATCCGGGGCCGCGGCGTGACGAAGCCGGTATCCGTGCCGATCACGCCCGCCAGCGCGGACAGCGTGTCTATGACGACGGAATAGCGCAGCTCGCCATGGCGCCGCTCGCTGAGGCCGAACGTTCCCTGCGCGTCGAGTTGGCCCTGCGGCACGCTGAGGGTCAGGGTATCGAAGCTCGCCAGGCCGTCGGCGAACGCGACGCGGACTTTCGCGGAGTCGAGCGCCAGCGTATCCCACACCGACGTTTTCACGTCCGCGACGAGTCTCCCGCGCATCGTCTCGGGGTTCGTTCCCGATCCCACTATGTGGCCGGCTGCCGAGAGCTGCGTGCGCGGCGCGCGCGCGGAGACGGCGTTCGCGTTGAAGAGCGCGGCGTTGACGCGCAGGTCGTACGCGGTCGCGCGCCCCTCAAGATCGACTCGCCCGTTGATGGCGATGTTGCCGCCGCCCGAAGCGGCGAGATTCGTGTTGATGTTGAAGTCGCGCAGCGTCCCGGTGAAACGGACCGGGCCGCTCACTACCCCGCGGAGCTGCAGCTTCGGCACGAACTGTCCGGCAGTGGCGAGGGCGAGGGGAGCGAACCGCGCGTCCACATCGAGCCACGCGCTCGCGCCGGGCCGCACGGAGACACGGCCAATTCCGCGTGAGCGGTTGCCAGCCTCGACGTGGGTCACGTCACCGGTAGCGACGAGCGTGGAGGCCGTCGAGCCGTTGAGCACGGCGTTGCCGGTAAACGTTCCGTCGAACGGGATGTCCGGAATGATGATGCGGGCAAACTCCGCGGTCACCGGCATCAGGCGAAGCCGGAGATTGCGGGCGCGGAAATATTCGCCGACGCCCAGCTCTCCTTTCGCTACGACGCGATTCCTGCCTGTGCCGGCACCGACGAACGTCACATCACCGTCCACCGTCATCGCGTTGAAGCCGCCGTCGAACCGCGCGTTGCCCGAGAGCACGCCCGGCCGCGGCGGCCACGACACGCCAAGAACCTGATCGAGAAGCGCGGTGCTGACGCTCGTGAACCTGATGTCAGCAGCGTGGAATGCCAGCGTGTCGGTATCCGTTATGCCGATCTTGCCGACGAGATGCGCGTCGCCGAGGCGGATATCCGCGTTCTCCGCGAGGTACATCGCGCTGTCACCCTCCCAGTCCATCGCGAAGTCGAGCGACCCGCTCCCCTTCTGCGGAAGCTGCGGGAGCACCCAGCGAACGTCGGCAGGCGAGAAGGCGCTCGCGCGCAGGCGGAGGCGGAGATCGGATCCCTTCATCCGGTAGCGTCCCGACGCCACGGCGCGGGAGCCGCTCAGCTCGGTGCGGGCGTCTGCGAACCACACAGAGTCCTTGTTGAAGCTGATCTTACCCGTGAATGCCCGGACGAGGAGCGTCGGCGGATTGAAGGGCATCGCGTGCAGTCGAGCCGACGCGACGTCGATCAATGCGACTCTGAAGTCGGGATCGTTGAGCCGCACGAGAGGCATCTTCGCGTGGATATCCTGGTACTCCGCGACGTTCTGGTATCCACCGGGGACGCGGATGATGCGCACGCGTCCCTCACCGGCGAGTGCCTGCGTGATCCGGCGGTCGGCGTCGCCTTTGTCGCCACCCGGCGTCCAGGGCGCACGGGTGGTCAGGTCGACGTTCACGAGAGTGACATCCGTAAACCCGATCCACGCTCCCCAGCCCGGCTTGCGCGGCCCCGTCTGCGGCACCGTATCGCGCGGAAAAATCCGGTCGTAGTTCCATCGCTGGCCGGGCAGCTTCTCGACCACTACCCGCGCGTTGACGATGCGCAGGCCCGACAGCGTGATGCGCTTGCCCAGCAGCGCACGCAGCCCGTACCCGGTGAAGATCGTGTCCGCGACGATGAGCGGGGCGCCGCTGCTGTCCGTGACCGATACGTCGATGAAAGTGACGTCGCGCAGCAGGTTGCCGCGCACCTCGCCGATCTTGATGATGCCTCGCGAATTACTCGTGAGGAAGCCGACGACGCGGTCGCGCACGAAGTTGCGGCCCGTGTCGGTTTGCGTGAGCACGAGGAGGCCCAAAGCCGCGAGCACGACGACGCCCGCGACGACGAGGCCCGCGATTCCCGCGTGCTTTCTTCTCACTGCGACACGGGGCCAGCGGTACCGCGAGCCTGTCACTAGAACGCTTCGCCTATGGAGAGATGAAGAACCATGCGGTCGAGCACACCCGTGAATCCGCCGCGCGAGACCGCGTACTCCCTGCGCGTGTCGAGCCGCACCAGCCGGCGCACACCGTTCACGATCTCCTCGGAGATCACCGGAAGGCGCTCAGCCCGACCTGGATTGATACCGAAGTCGACCCGGATCGGTCCGACCGGCGAGCGATAGCGCACGCCAAACCCCGGCGTGATGGCCGCGCGACTGCCCGGGAGCGAGCGATCGACGTTCTGCGTCACCACGCCCGCGTCCACGAAGACCGCCCCGGTTAGCTGGTTCCAGAGGGGGAACCGGAGCTCGGCGTTCACCTCCGCGACCGTGTTGCCGCCGAGCGGGCGCGGCTGAAAGTCCTCATCCTGGTACGCGACCGAGTTGGGATCGCACTGCGTGATCGGCGTGGCCTCCGGGCACGCGAACGGGCCGTCCTTGGACAGCTTGCCGGCGCGGAGCTCCGCGGCCGACACGGTCAGGACGCGCGGACCGAGCTGATTCTCGCCGAACCCCCGGACCGACTGTGCGCCCCCGGCGAAAAATCGGGTGCGAGGGTGCAGGACTTCGTCGCCCTCGACTCCGCCCACGGCCTCGCCCGTGCTGGCCACGCCTTTCACCCAGCCGAGCCGGACGCGGCCGCCCAGCGCGCCGCGTTTGCGGATCGGCATGAAGGCGGCCGCTTCGGCGGACGCGCGGTTGAAGCGATAGTCGGAGAAAGTGAACCCGGACGCATGCTCGAAGGCGGTGCGGCCGCGGTACCCGCGATTCGGCGAAAACGGATCGTTGGTGCGATCGATGATCCCCGTGAGGGTCAACGGTGATATGCGCTGGTTCCCCTTGAGCGCGTCCAGCGTAGGCCTGTCGCAGACGCCGAAGTTGACGCAGAAGTAAACGTCACCTGCTTCGACGCGCGTCACCTCGAAGCGGTAGTTGAGGCTCGCGGGCGCTCGCAGCATCACCTCACGTGTGAACGTGGCGCTCGTGCCGTATCCGCGGTCGACATAAATCCCCGGCGCGCTGCGGCGGTGGGTGAACACCGACAAGGCCAGCGCGTTCCGCGCCGAGCCGAACCACGGCTGCTGCACCTCCGCGCTGGCGTTGTACGTCGGCGCGAAGTAGCGGCCGCGATCACTGCCGACGTTCACGTAATTGTCGGAGAAAATCAGTTTGTCGTTCAGCTGCTCGGCGAGCAGGTTGCCGACAGCTCCGGTCACCGTCAGCCGCCGTGCTCCACCGGTGAAGTTGTAGTGGGTGAATCTCCCCTCCGCTTGCAGAAAATCGGCGGTCGTGAAACCGAAGCTCAGCCGTGCCTCGCGTTGCGGCGACTCCTGTACCGTGATGTCCACGACCTTCGTGGAATCCACGCCGGTCTCCTCTTCCTTCGAAAGCTCGATGACCGCGCGCCGAAACAGGTTCGACTCGTACAGGTTCCGCTGGCTGCGCAGGACATCGGAGCGAAGGAAGAGATCGCCTTCCTCGAACGTGAGCGAGCGCCGGATCGTGCGCTCGGAGACTTTCTCGTTACCGTGGACGTGGATCTCTTCGATGGTCGTCAGCCAGCGCGGATTCAGGTTGATGGCAACCCGCGCGGACGAGCCGTCGCCGCTGATCATTACCGCGGTGTCGACGATCGCGTCTGCGTATCCGCGGTCCCAGAGTGCTCCCTCCAGACGCACGCGCATGGAGTCGAGCTTGATCATGTTGAGCGGCTCGCCGAGCTTGAGCAGGGTGCGGCGCTCGATGTCACGGTTGGACAGCACCTTGGTCGTCTGCGTGATCGCGATGTCGTTGACCAGGGTCGGAGAACCCTCGTCCACGATGAACGTCACGGCGACCTTGTCCTTGTCGCGCGGCGCGATGACGGTATCGACCTGCGTCTCGCGGAAGCCGCGCTTCCAGTAAAACACGCGCATGCGCAGGAGATCGCGCACCAGCTCGTCGCGATCGAGGTATTCGCGCTCGTAGAAGTATCGGGACTTGTTGATCCAGCAGACGGGCTTGAAGATGAAGCTCTTGCAGTGCGACTCGTCCGTGAGGATGCTCTCGCGCAGCTCTTCGAGCTTGAGCGATTTGACGCCCTGGAACCGGAGGTCGATTATCTCGGGCTTTTTGTCGTCATCCTGGGCGGAAGCGGGGGTAGAGGCAAGGAGCAGTGCGCCCCAGGAGAGGCACAAAAACAGGGTCGTGCCAGGCCGGAACAGGCCCTGGCGCCCGGAACGCGGGTGCATGGCGTCCGGAAGAGCAAGCCGTGGGCCGTTAGAGGCCCTCCAGGAGAGCATCATTGCTGGGGGTAGACGCTATGCGTTTGATCAGCCATTCCATCGCCGAAGTAGAGGGCATCTGCTGCAGGCCACGACGTAGGGTATACACGTGGTCGAGCTGTTCGGCCCGAAAGAGCTTTTCTTCCCGCCGCGTGCCGCTGGTCCCGATGTCGATAGCCGGGAAAATCCGCTTTTCCGCGAGGGTCCGGTCGAGCTTGATCTCGCAGTTTCCCGTGCCCTTGAACTCTTCGAAAATTACATCGTCCATGCGCGAGCCTGTCTCGACGAGCGCGGTGGCGATGATCGTGAGCGACCCCCCCCCGTGCTGCTCGGCTACCGCGCGGGCCGAGCCGAAAAACGCCTTCGGCTTGGCCATGGCTGTGGCATCGAGACCACCCGAGAGCGTGCGGCCAGTGCCGCGCTCCACGGTGTTGTGCGCGCGGGCGAGACGCGTGATGGAGTCCAGCACTATCACCACATCGCGTCCCAGCTCGACGAGTCTGCGCGCTCTCTCGAGCGTGATCTCCGCGACGTCGGTGTGGCGGTTCGCGGGCATGTCGAAGCTGGATGCTACGACCTCCCCGTAACCCCACGTGATCATTTCGCTGACTTCCTCCGGCCGCTCGTCCACGAGGAGCACGAGGAGCACCGCCTGCGGGTGGTTGACAGCCACGCCCTCGGTGATGGCCTGCAGCAGCATCGTCTTTCCCGCGCGCGCCGGAGCGACGATCAGCGCGCGCTGGCCGTAGCCGATCGGCGCGATAAGGTCGATGGCTCGGCGCGTGACTTCGGGTCCGCCCTTCGCAGGCTTGCCGGTCTCGAGCTTGAGCTTGCGATCGGGGTACGAAGCCGTGAGCGATCCGAAATCGGGCCGGCGCGCCGCTTCCGCGGGGTCGGAATCGTTGATGGTCCTGATCTCGACGACCACTGCGCGATTGCGGTGGTCACGACCCGTGGTCGCATTGATCTCGTCGCCGCGGCGAAGCCCCTGCTGGCGGCACAGGTGGCCGGGAACGTAGGGATCCGTGGGATCGGGGAGATAGCTGTTCGAGGCGCGGCGGATGAAGCCGTTGTCGCGCTGGGGATCGAACCACCCCGTTATCTCGCCATCGGCTACGACCGGTGCGGACGGCTGTTGGTCTTGCTGCTGCTGCTGTTGTTGGTTTTGATGCTGCTGTTGGTTCTGGTTCTGTGGCTGGCGATCGCGGCGCGGACCTCCGCGACCCCGTCTCCCGTGCCGCGGGTTGGGGCCGCGACGGCCATTCCTGCGAGTCTCGTTGTCGTTTCCCGAGCCCTGCTGATTTCGCTGATTATTGCCCCCCGACTGGCGGCCACGAGGAGGTCTGTCCTGCTCCTGGCTCGGCGGGCTGTTGCGCTCGGCATTGTCGCTCGGAGAAGCCGATCCGGGACGCTCGTCGGATCTCTCCTGCGTCGCGGGCTCTGCTCTCGACTCATCTCCACCGGACGGCGGCTGCGGATTCGTGTTGTCTTGGTCCATGGATCGTGAAACGGGTTGCTGCTCCCTGTTCCGGAGCCTGGGCGCCGGACGGGCGTGGTCCCTCGCAAGCGGCAAACGCCGCCGAGGTGTTGGTTCGTTCTGGGGTCTACTGCTTGTCGGAAAAGATCTCGCGGTTATGGAGCCATACGGCATTGCCGTAGCACCGCGGGAATCGAACGATCGCAGGGAGTAGCGGGGAACTCACGCAGCTTACCGCGACCAGCTTTAGAAACTTTTCTCTGGATAGACGCGCTTTTGGCAAGCGCGGTCACACGACAATGCTAGCGGTGGGGGCCGAGAATGTAAAGCAAGGGGGCTGGCTCCTGGAACGCCCCCGCCGGGATGCAAGCTGTGAGTATCGAGTTTTTGAGTGTGAGTGTCGAGTTTCCGGCTCTGAAGTCCCCGCTTCTCACAACTCCCTCTCATTAACTCACCACCCACACCTTGCATCCCGGTGGTCTCATTACCGGGGCTTATCTTCCCCGCGATGCCTGACTCCCTCGATATCGCTGTCGGTATTCAGCAGGCCGTCGACCGCTACAAAGGCGATGGTGACATGGCTGCGTTGCAGGGCTCGCTGGCCGCGCTGCCCGAGGCCCCACCCGCGGATTACGCCGCCGCGGTCGAGCCGTTCCGCGACATGCCGGAGGTTGCCGGCCCGGTGTACGAGCGCATCGTTGCGGCGGAGCCCGACAACGCGCGCGCCATTGTCATTCTCGCGAGTGCGTACTGGCTCAGTGGACGCGGACCGGACGTCGTCGGCGATCTCGCCACGCGTGCAATCGCCGCAGACGCGACCAACCGGGGCGCGTGGCATTTGTGGGCGCTTACCGAGGGGAATCCGCGCGAGCGCACCGCCCGCTGGAAGCAGGTCTCGGCGCGCTTCGCGGACGACCTGCTCGCGCGCGCGAACCTGGCCGACAACGCCGCGGCGCTGGCCGGCGCCGAGCAGGATTACGAGGCGCTGGACCTGGCCATAGACAGTTACGAGGAGCTGCTCGAGTTGTCGGACGTTCCCGAGCAGCGCGAGGCTCTCGGAAAAGCGATCGCCACTCTCAAGGCCTGGAAGTTCTAAGGCGCCGCGGGCGCCGCCGGGCGCGCGACCTGATTGCTGATGCCGTCGGACACGTACCGCGCGCTCGCGCCGGGCCGGTCCAGCGCGTCGAGCGTCCGTTCGAGCTCCTGGTTGTACACCTGCACGCGACTCACGCTGAGCGGGTTGAACTTCGGGTCGAAGGGGCTGCGCGTCGGACCGCCTGACACCTCGAGTATCGCGCCGAAATCGTACGCGACGACGCGTCCACTCTTGGGGTCGGTCCACGATCCCTTCTTCGCCAGCGCGCGGTTCTTCGGCCATACGCCGAGCGGGAGTGCGAACGTTCTGACCTTGTATCCGGGGACCGCTGAATCGATCGCCATCACTCCGCGCGCGATCTGCTCCTGCACGAACGCGTCGTCGTACTTGCCCAGGTTGGCGTGCCAGAGGGTGTGGTTGCAGAGCTCGAATCCACGCTCGGCGAGGAACCGCATCTTCTGAAATCTCCACTCGCTTTTCTGGCCTTCGATCCCCTTGTCGCCGAACAGCGAGCGTCCTGCTTCCGCGCCGGACAGCGTGCAGAAAACAGCCGAATTCGTCCAGTCGGGATGGCGCGAGTTGAACTCGGTCAGGATGCCTACTGCCGTGTTCGGGTCGATCTCCAGGCGGCCGTTGCGCTCGATGTAGCGGAACTGGCTGGGGGAGGCGTCGTCGAACACCAGGACGACCGGCGACAGGCCAGCGGGTAGGTTCAGGTCGCGGTCCAGAATCTGCGAGATGGTGACCGGCCGGTACCCTCTACGGTACAATAACTCGAGATCCTGCCTGAAACGCGCATGCGAACGCTGCCATCTGCCTTCCTCATCTCCGATGAGATGGTATTCGAGCACGGGTATGCGGCCCAGCTCATTCGGGGTGCGGGACGGGTCTCCGGTTCCGGCGGCTGAGACAGGTTGACCGGCAACCTCCCGGTCACCGGGCACGACTGACGGTGTATCGGATCTAGCCGGTGCTGCTGCGGGCCCAGCGTTCCCCTTTGTGTCGGTACACGAGAAAGAAACAGCCATGACCATCAGCGTCAGCAGGATAAAAGCGGACCTTCGCGAACTCTGGAACAAGAAGGTCACTCCAAACCCGTGGTGGGTCGGCGGGATGGGCACTGCGCTCATTGTCATGATGCTCCTGAACTCGTGGCTGGTGACGTGTGGCTTCGAAGGCTGTCCTAGTGCGAGCGAGATCCGTGCCTTTCGCCCATCGCAGGGCGGTCAGATTCTGGATCGCAACGGTGTTCTGCTGGGACGGCTCGAGACCGTGCGCCGCCTGAATGTTCCGTTCGCGACCGTTCCCGTGTTCGTGCAGCAGGCGTTCATCGCGGTGGAAGATCGCCGCTTTTACGAGCATAATGGAACCGACTGGCGTGGATTCGTGCGCGCGTTCGGTCGAAACATAAAATCGCTCAGTATCCGCGAGGGATTCTCTACCATCACGATGCAGGCGGCGCGCAACACATTCGTCATCAACCAGTATCGGGGGCGCAATCTACGGCAGAAAATGATGGAGCTGCGACTCGCCAGGCTCATGGAGAGGTCGCTCACCAAGCAGGAGATCCTCGAGCTGTATCTGAACGTGATTTACATGGGCAACGGGGTGTACGGGGTCGAGGCCGCGAGCCGCGACCTGTTCGACAAGAGCGTGAAGAACATCACGCTCCCTGAAGCGGCGACGCTCGCCGCCCTCCCCAAGGCGCCGTCCTATTACACGCCGAGGCGGAGCGCGAATCGCGCGCTGACCCGGCGCAATCTCGTGCTCGATCTGATGGTGCGCGAAGGCTACGTGTCGGAGGATCGCCTGCCCGGTCTCAAGGCGACGCGAATCCGAATCCACGGCGAGGGCTGGTATCCGGACCAGACCGGCGATTCGTACGCGCTGGACGCGGTCCGCGCTCTGGCCGATTCGGTGATCAAGGGTACGCGTCTCGATCTGAGCGAGCTCACGGTTTACACGGCGCTCGACGCCCGGGCGCAGCGCGCCGCCGACGCCGCCGTCCGAAGGCGCGCGTCGTCGATCGGATCGCGCGTCGAGGGGGCAATGGTGGCCATCGACCCGACAACCGGCGATATCCGCGCTTTGAGCGGTGGCCGCAGGTTCAAGCGGGGCACATTCAATCGCGCGCTGTACGCGAAGCGTCAGCCGGGGTCGGCATTCAAGCCGTTCGTGTACGCGGCCGCGCTGAACGCCGGTTACAGCACTGCCACGGAAGTTGACGACGAGCCGATCCGGGTGCAGCTGCAGGGCCAGGTGTGGGAGCCAAAAAATTACGGCGGCAATTATCTGGGGCGCACGACGTTCCGTCAGGCGCTGATCCACTCAGCCAACGCCGCCACGGTGCGGGTAGCGCAGGTCGTGGGCGAGCGGCGGATTATCGAGACCGCGCATAAGAACGGGATCGTCGCCGAGCTGCAGCCGATACCGTCGATCGCGCTTGGCGCGCTCGAAGTCACGCCGATGGAGCTGGTCACGGCGTACGCGCCATTCGCCAACGGCGGGTTCCGCGTGCGTCCGCGGCTGGTGCGCCGCATCGAAGCGGGCGACGGTGAAGCGTTGTACAGCCAGGAAGTGGAGCGGGAGCAGGTGATGGATGCGCGCGACGCGTATCAGCTGACGTCGATGCTGAGAGGCGCGATCGATTTCGGAACGGGGCGCGCCTTACGCGAGCAGGGTGTGCGTGGGATGGTTGCGGGCAAGACGGGCACGACCAACAACGCCAGCGATGTCTGGTTCGTGGGCTACACGCCGTCGATCGTCGCCGGCTTCTGGTTTGGTCTCGACGAGCCGCGGTCGATGGGCTCGAGCGCCGCGGGTGGACGCCTTGCGGCGCCCGCGTGGGCCGAGTGGTACCGGGGCGGGTGGCGCGAGCCCTCGGGTGGGGAAGCGGCGTGGGATCCGCCGGACGGGATGATCATGCGCGTTATCGACCCCACGACGGGCTACCTCGGCAATCAGTGGTGTCCCAACCGGCAGAGCGAATGGTTCAAGCCAGGTAGCGAGCCTACCGCTGAATGTCCGCAACACTCGGAGCCGGTCCCCGTCTACCAGGACGACCAGATGGAAGGATGGGAGGAAGTCCCCGAGGCGATCGATTCCATGGGTCGCACACTCGGCCGGCGTCTCCGCCGCATCTTCCGCTGGTAGCGCTCGTTCAAGGTGTGCGAGCGAGCCCTGTGCGCTGGCGGGTTCGGCGCGCGAGGGCCGCGGGCCCGGGTACTCCGCTGCGGCGCTACGCGAGCAAACTGCGCTCGCTAAGACGCGCCTTCGCGGAGCACCCGGGCGCCACGGCCCTCCCAAGCTGAGGAGCGTACGCGCAGCAGGGCTCTCCGGAGCGCCGTCTTAGCGAGCGTCGTTGCGAGCGTAGGCGCGGAGCGCGAGCCTTGCTGCGCGTACGCTCCGCGCACCGGAGCCAGTCATCGCTCGGAACTTCTGTTGGCGCATGAGGCGGAACGGCGTGGGCGAAATCGTTTGACGCGCCGAGGGTGCCAGAAGCACATTCCCCTGCGATGATGACACCGCCAGAGCACGACGCGAGAGAGGCCGTGCTCAACGCGAGATTCCAGGCGTGGTCGACGGCAGCCGCGTTCATTGTCACCACCATGGGAACCGTGGTGCTAGTCGGGTGGGTGCTCGGGTCGGAAACACTCAAGCGAGTCGAACCAGGGTTGCCCGCGATGAACCCCGCGACCGCGATCGGGTTCATCCTCTCCGGATTCGCGCTCGCGCTGCTGCGCGAAAGCGATCTCACTCCCGGGCGGCGCATGGCTGCGCAGCTGTTAGGGATGTTCGTGTTCACGGTGGGAACCGCGAAGATCGCCGGTACGATGGCCGGGGTGGATCTGGGGCTGGACAGCATTCTCTTCCGGCCCGACGTGATAATGACGCACAGCGGTGTCGCGGACAGGATGGCCCCGAGCTCCGCTCTCATCTTCATGCTGTTTGGTCTCGCTCTGGTTTATTTCGGCGGTCAGAGCAGACTCACACACCGGTTGTCGCAGGTGTGTTCGACGCTGGGTACGGTACTGTCCCTGATTCCACTGACCGGCTATCTGTACGGAGCGCCCGCTCTGCAGCGATTCGCGTCCCTTACGCCGATGGCCATGCATGCGGCGATTTCCTTCGTAGTGCTGGGCACGGGACTGCTGATCGCGCCCGGCACACAGGGGATCAAGCTCGTTTCCAGAGCGGATCAGGGCGGAGCCATCGTTCGTCGATTCTTTCCGTCGATCGTGGGGACGATTCTCGCGCTGGGATACCTGAGTCTCCAGGGTCAGCGCGCCGGCTGGTTCGCACCGCAGTTCGGGGCCGCGCTGATGGCGGTTGGTACGATAGTCGCGCTGGCCGCTCTGCTCTGGTGGAACGCGGGAGTAATCTCCCGCGCCGACCGCCGCAGGCTCGCAGTTGAGGCCGCGTTGCAGCTGTCGGAATCCGCGCTCCGCGCTGCGAACGAGGCGCTGGCGTTACAGGTGCGGACCGACAGTCTGACCATGGTCAGAAACCGGATGGCGCTGGACGAAGAATTATTGCGCGCGATTCAGAATCTGCACCGGTACGAGGCCGAAATTTTCTCGGTGCTGATGATCGACGTGGATTATTTCAAGCGATACAACGACACGTTCGGCCACCTTGCGGGAGACGACGTTCTGCGGGAGGCGGCGCGGCTGCTCGAGACGACCTGCAGGACAACGGATATCGTGGGGCGCTACGGCGGTGAGGAGTTCACCATCATCCTGCCGCACACGACCGAGCAGGGTTCCCGCGAGATCGCCGAACGCCTGCGCGCCACCGTCGACCGGCACTCGTGGCCACACGCTCCAATCACGGTAAGCATCGGAGTGGCCACCGCGTCACCGGCGACGGTCGACGCGGATGAAATTCTGAATGAGGCGGACGTCGCCCTGTACCTGGCCAAGCAGAACGGCCGCAACAGGGTGTATCACGCCCTGGATACTGCTCTCCCGGCGGAGGCGTAGCCGTCTCAAAGAAGTCCCACCCACTCGGATTTGCGCTCGCCGTAGCCCGGAAAAACCTCACCGAGTTTGCTGGCACCGAGATGCCCGCTCGCGACCTCGGCGAACACCGCCCGAAAATCCGTGGTGAGGGCGAGATCCCGCCCTTCGAACAGCTGCTCTCGCTCCAGGCCGGGCCACTTGCCGTGCACTTTCCCGCCACGCACTGCGCTGCCAATGGCGAACATGGCGCCCGCATGTCCGTGGTCGGTCCCACGATTGCCGTTCTCACGCGCCATGCGGCCGAACTCGGACATCGTGAGAATGACGACGTCGTCCATCTTGTCGCCGAGGTCCGTAACGAGCGCGGCGATGGAGCGGGCGAAATCATCGAGGCGGTTAGCGAGCTGTCCGGTGGACCCGCCCTGATTGACGTGCGTGTCCCACCCGCCGATGTCGGCGAACGCTATCTCCATCCCCACATCCGCTTTGATGAGCTGCGCTATCTGCAGCAGTCGGCGGCCGAACTCCGTGCGAGGATACTCGGCGCCATTTCGCGGCTGGTAGCGCTGCGGATTCGCTGCGCGCAACATCTCGACCGCCTCGAACATCTCGCGCCCGGCGCCGTGCACCAAGTCGGCGCTCCCGGTTCGGTATAGCGCTTCGAGCCGCTCGGTTTGGGCGCCGGCCGCACGGATCGTGAACTGCTCGATCGAGTTCATCGCCACTGTCTCCGCCGGGCCCTGCATGGCGCGCGGCGTCTGCGACGACATTGCCACGCCGCGAAAAGCGCTGGGAGCTTTGCACTCGTCGCATGTCCCTTCGACGGCCAGCAGGCGATTCACCCAGCCGTCGGGCGTCCCCTTCCTGTCGGGCGTAGCCGTCTCCATGTAATCCTGCGCGTCGAAGTGCGATCGCGTCGCGGAGGGACTGCCGACGGCGTGAATCGGCGCGAGCAGCTTCTGATCGTACAGCGGCTTGAGAGGCGCGAGCGCTGGATGCAGGCCGAAAAAGCCGTCGAGGTCGATCGCGGCGCCAGTAGCGCGCGCCGATGGACGCGGAATGGCGATCGACGGCCGCATCGCGTAGTACGCCTGCTCCCCGTGAGGCACCACGAGGTTGAGGGCGTCAGCTGCGCCGCGCTGGAAAAGACAAATCAGCGTCTTTCCTTTCTGCGCGCCGACGAGCTCGGCGCCGAACGCTGTCCGACGCAGGAAGCTGGGACTGAGACCCAGCGTTACGAGCGCAAGCGCTCCCGATTTTACAAAGACTCTCCGTTGCATCGATGGTCTCCCCGCTACCGGCGTTGAAATTCAGGCGAGCCCAGCGCGAGCCCGATGATCTGCGCGAGGCCCTGCAGCCGGGGAATCTCACCCGGTCTTCCCATCACCATGTTTCTGGCCGCCGCGCGCCGCGGCTGCATTGGTTGCATTTGTTGCATTGGCTCCATGCTCTCTCCGGGCTCGGCCATCTGCGACTGTTGCGCGGCGCGCTCGACTGCTCCGCTCGCGATCATCGGGTGATCGCCGGAAAGGAGGATGGCGCGCGTGTCGGGCGAGACGGATCCACCGAGGAGCGCCGAGACGACTGCGTCGACCTGTTGCTCTCGTTGGGCCGTCGCAAGCTGCGCGTCGAAGGGAGATGTCGCCACGCCGACTCCCGGTAGCCGCCCCGCTGCCGCGGCAAGCCCGAAATTGATCCGGTTCAGTATCGACCCGGTGTTGATCCATGCGCCGCCGGTCTCCGGGTAGCCGTTGGGCGCCTGATGCGCGTACAAGGGCTGGCCCAGCAGCGCGATCGCGCCGGCCGTTTGCGGCGTCGGATCAGGCTCGGCACCCAGCGCCCGGGCTGCGCTCACGACGACCTCGAAGGGAGATTTCACTTTTGACCGATATGCCGAAGCGGAGAAGAACTCCGGCGAATCGATGATCGTCCGCACGACTTCGCGGATATCGCCATCGGTGCGCGTGAACGTCGCAGCCGCGCGATCGACCAGCGCAGTCGACGGCGTGTCGCTCACGAATCGGCGCGCGAGCTTGGTGGCGATGTAACGGGCCGTGCTGGGGTGACGCGCCACGATGTCGAGCACTTGCTCGCCGTCCTCGATCCCTTGTCCGCCCGCCAGTCGCTGGCCGAGTACCGTCTTGGGCGCCGCGTCGTGCATGACGGGGCGGAAGATGAAGCCACCGCCTTCCTGCGGCTTGCGAATGGTCCAACCGGTGAGGGCACGAGCGACTTCTATCACGTCCTGCTGGGTATACCCGCCATCCACGCCGAGCGTGTGCAGCTCGAGAAGCTCGCGACCGTAGTTCTCGTTGAGACCCTGACGTCGCCGCTGCGCTTGCGGCTGTGGTTGGCGTGGCTGCTGAGGCATCCGCCGCCCGCGCCGCCGGGGCTGCGCTTCCATCCTGTTGCGCATTTCAAGCGACACGAGCGCCGGCTGTCCGCTGTCCGCCATGCTGCGAGCGTTGTCGAGATAGAACAGCATCGCCGGGCTCTTGGCGACGAAGCCGAGCAGGTCGCGAAAGTTTCCGAACGAGCGTTCGCGAATGCCCTGCTCGTACGATCTCATGTAGAAAGGCTGCGGGCCGCCTTTGCGAATGAACACGTTGAAATGGTTGAACCAGAAGTCGGTCATCACTTCCTGCAGCTGCCGCTCGCTCGCGACTGCGCGGGCGACCTTGGCGGATTGAAGGTCGGTGACGACGCCGCGGAGCTGTTCTCCGCGCTGCCGGAGAGCGATGCTGTCCTGCCGCGACATACTGGCGCGGTCGGCCCGGATCTGCCGGCGGTCGCGCTGGGCGTCGGCGTACTGCTGCAGCAGAGCGTTCTCCTGCCGGCCGAACGTGGGATAGCGGGCGATTGCCTGCTGGGCCTTTGAGTCAGGAATACGCTCGGGATGGAGCTGCTGGTCGATCCACTGGTCGAGGCCCATCGCGCGGACTCGTTGGACGTCGCCGGGACGGGGACCGAAGGCGAGGCGGTTCAGCGCGTGAAGGACCTGCTGGTCGGCGGCCTGCTCGCGGTGTGCGGAGGCAGGAGCCTGTTGGGCGTGCAGGGCCGCTGACGCGAAGAGCGAGGTGCAGCCGAAGGCCATCAGGTGCAAAACGTTTTTTGGGCTCATCGTCTCACTGGTCGTTGTTGCGCTGTTCGACTGTGAGGACCGTGGAACGTTAACGAGTGGTGGGTTTCCGGTTGGCGGTTGCCGGTTTTCCCGGATTGGCTGGGTCCTGGCGGGGGAGGGGGGATCCAAGTTCGGAGTGCACCAGTAGCGAGTGTGCCAGTAGGAAGTGACTACGGCACGTACTCGGTACTGGGACACTCGCTACTGGTGCACTCCGAACCTGGATTCCGTCGGTCTAGGGTTTCGACCCTCGTGTTTAACGGATGCTCGCCTTCTCGAGGTAGCTGTTCGTCCCTTCACGAGCGACCATGTACACCGCCCCATTCGGTCCAAACTCGATGATGGTACGTCCGGCCGGAATCTGCACTCTCTCTACCAGCGCTCCGTTCCGATCGATCACGTCGTAGACGGGACCGCCTGGAATGGCCTTCGTTGGAATCGTGCGGATCCACAGGTTGCCCTGCGCGTCGGCTCGCACCGCGCCGGCGAAAAACGCCGGCTTGTAATCCGGCAGCTCGCTCGGGTCCACGAAGCTCACCTGATGTGCATTCATCCGCCCTTGACCACCGCCTGCTCCCGGCGGTCCGGCACCCTGACGTCTCCCTCCGCCTCCGCCCCCGCCCCCTCCACCACCGGGGCCGGTCATGATCTGAATGCTGGGTGCCGCAGCGCCCATCATGGCTTCGGAAGCTCCAAGCGCGGATCCGAGCATGGCAATTCCAGGAGCGCCATCGCCCATGCGCTCGCGCGCCGCGCGCAGCGAATCGATGAACGCAACTTTGTCGTCGTCCGTCATGCGCTGCCAATCGAACGACACCTTCGCGGAGGAGGTCTTCGCTCCGTCGGGCCCGATCCAGTCGATGTGATAATCGAGACCGCGAACGAACGCGATCGTCCCGTCGTGAAGCACGGCCCACTCATCGATTACCGGCAGCGGATTTACCTGTGACCGCATGGAGATCCCTCCGTCATCGGTACGGCTCACGTCCAGCTTCACCTTCGGCGTTTTGATGTAACCGAGTGTGTCGACACGGCGAGTGGCCAGATCGATTCGCAGCAGCGGTGCCGAGTCCGGAATGTCGGGCGGAGTAAAGACTCCTCCCGTCTGCCGGCCGCTGCCGCCGCCACCGCGAAACTGGGGGCGGAACATGCCGCGGTACACGATTCCACCTCTGCCGTCGTACGTCACACCTCCCATCCCGCCGGCCAGCATCGTTGCGTCCTGCGAGCGCGGCACCGACATCACCCGAGCGATCTTTCCTGACGGATCAACGACGAGCATCGAGAGAGACGCGGGATCGACGAACAGACTGGAGTCCCCGTGGTACGCGATCAGCCCACCGAACCGGCCGCCGTACGCGTTGCCGGTTTCGGCGGTCGAGTCCGCGACGACCGAGTACGTGGCGAGCTGGCCGTCGAACAGAATCACCCGGCGCTTGGCTGCTTCGTTCACGAGCACGCCGCCCGGGAGCGGGCGTACGCCGGCGACGCTCACGGGCTCAGCCGTGCGCGCGGTGACGGGGCCGAGCGGACGGACGACTGAGCGGTCCTGCGCGTTCGCCACGCCGGCGAACGAGAGGAGCATGAGCGCAAACGATCTTGAAGCTGAAGTCAATCTCATCGGTTCACGTGTATGGAGGGGTCGGAAAGTTAAAATCGAGATCAGTGCCTGATGATGGTGCGTTGACCGCCTGTTGCTTCCATAATGACCGTACCACCGCCGGTGAAAACCGCGCCGCCGCCCATTCCGCCGCCGGTGAAGGTCGCAGTGCCGTTACGGATGGAAGCGAGATATCGCGGCTCCAGGTAACTGGCGACGAAGGCAGGCAATTTTCGCAACTGCTCCGCCGTCAGCAGCTTCTTGATGGTAGGCCCGGCGCTAGCGAGAAGATCAATGGTTTCTTTGCGCGCGCGCATGTATCTGCCGTACACCACATCGCGATCATAGTTGTCCGGCAGCGCGGCGAACTCCTTGGCGACCGGAGACCAGATCGCGTCCGCGCGAATCGTGTACGCCCTGTTGAGCACGGCTATACTGTCCGCCTGAGCGCCCGAGAGGCGCAATGAGTCCTGTTGCCGCAGAATTGTCGCCATCGGATTGAGCAGGCCGCCTCCGTTGTACATGCCGCGGAACGTGGCTTCGGCAATTCGGGTTCCTTCCCTGCGCCGGCCGCGATCGAGCTGCTGCGTGAGAAGCTGCCGCTCGCGCATCGGCCCGAGGTCAAAGCGCAGCATTGCCGTGAGCGTGACCGGGCTACGCATTCCCGCGATCGCGCGGTTTGTGCCGCCAAAGCGCTCGTTCACCTCGTACCGGAATCGCTGCGCGGCCGGATCGAATCCCCGAACGTACAGCAGCGCCTGATCGACGGGCGCCGGCTGCCCCCACCCACGGAGCTTTCCCGAACCGTTCAACAGCAGGTCGGCGGCGCCGAGCGGATTCGAGAGCGAGAACGAGAGCGACGACCGGTGCGGCATGCGCACCTTCAGTGGATTGAAGGTGATCGACATG
>JACDCY010000094.1 GCA_013817305.1 Gemmatimonadaceae bacterium
CCCTCGACGCGGAAATCGCGCTCGATGAGCTGCCGCAGCCGGTTCGTGTCGGCGTCATTCAGGTCGCGGACGCGCAGGGTCGGATCGACGCCGGACTCGGCGAGAATCTTCCGCGCGGTCTGACGACCGATGCCATAGATGTAGGTAAGGCCGATCTCGAGCTTCTTCTCGCGTGGCAAATCCACGCCTGCAATACGCGCCATTCTCTAACCCTGCCGCTGCTTGTGCTTCGGGTTGCGCTTGCAGATGATGCGTGTGACGCCTTGCCGCTTGATCACCTTGCAGTGCTCGCAGATTGGCTTGACGCTGCTCCGAACTTTCACTCGCGCTCCAAGTCGTAAACGATAAACAAACCCGCACGCGTCGAAGCGCCCGGGAAAAGTGCTAAGCCTTTTAAAATACAGGGGTTTGGGGCCGTCCGCAACGGGGGGACGCCCTTTGATCAGGCGGAGCTATCAAGCTCCCGGAGTATCCTTTCCAGCGCTCCGCGGCGGTCGCCCGAACCGGTCACCGCGCGCCCAACCACAATGTAATCCGCGCCCAGCCTCCGGGCCTCCGCTGGGGTCACCACCCTCCGTTGATCGCCGGTAGCCGTCCCAGCCGGACGGACCCCCGGCACGAGGACTTGTAGCGCGCTGCCAAGCGACCCCTTGATAGCCTCCACCTCGGACCCGCTCGCGACGACCCCCGAGGCACCTGCATCCCTCGCCTGGGTCGCCAGCCTCACAACCTCCCGACTCACGTCCAGGCTCTCTCGTCCCCACACGGCAGAAACATCCGGGCCGGACAGCGACGTCAGGACCGTCACGGCGAATACCAGGCACTCTCCGCCAGCCGCCTGGACGGCAGCGCGGATCATGGCTTCGCCACCGGCCGCGTGGATCGTGAGCAGGCGCACCCCCAAACCCCGGGCAGACCCGACCGCCCGCGCCACCGTATTGGGAATGTCATGGAACTTGAGATCCAGCATGACGTCGCACCCGGCGGCCCGCACGCGCGAGACTACATCAGGACCGGCGGCGGTAAACAGCTCGCTACCGATCTTGTAGAATCTGCACAGTTCGCCCAGCTCATCGACCAGCGCGATCGCACTCTCTACATCGCTGAAATCCAGCGCGACGACGACCGCGGGCACCCCGTCCTTCGTCCGCGTGCCAGCCTGAGTCATGCCGGCCACTCGAGGCTCCCGATCAAGTCGGCCAGCGATGCAACGTTGTTCCTGTCGCACCACTTTCCCAGGTCGCGCACGATTCGCTCAGGCAGCCGCGGATCCCGCAACGCCGCAGTCCCCACGCCGACGAGCGACGCACCAGCGATCAGATATTGCAACGCGTCCTCCGCGCTGGCGACGCCGCCGACGCCGATCAGCGGCACCGCGACCGCCTTCCGTACCTTGGCCGTGGCCAGGACGCCGACGGGCAGCAGCCCCGCGCCGCTCACGCCGCCGCTGCCGAATCCCAGCGCAGGCCGCCGCGATGCAATGTCGACCACCAGCCCGGGCAGAGTGTTCACGACCGTGATGCCGTCGGCGCCCGCATCGACCGCCACCCGCGCCGCACCCGCGACGTCGGCCAGCGTTGGCGAAAGCTTCACGAACAGCGGCTTGCGGGTCGCGCCGCGGCAGCCGGCGACCACCGCGCGCAGGGAGCTTTCGTCCGCGCCGAACTCCAGTCCCCCCGCTCGCACGTTCGGACAGCTGACATTGAGCTCGAACCCGTCGAATCCCTGTTCGCCGTCGAGCGCGCCCACGACCGCGGGAAAGTCATCCACCGTCCGGCCTACCACGTTCACCAGCACGCGCGGGCCCCGCACGTTCGCCGCGAGCCATGGCAGATCGTCAGCGCGCACATGGTCGATGCCGGGGTTGGCGAGCCCGATGGCGTTGACCATTCCGCCGCTCCACTCGGCCACACGCGGCGCCGGAGCGCCGAGTCGGGGCTCGAGGCTCACCGCTTTGGTGACGATTCCGCCCAGAACATTGAGGTCCATCACGCCGGACAGCTCGCGACCGTAGGCGGCGGTGCCCGACGCAAGCAGCAACGGATTCTGAAATCGCAGCCCCGCCGCATCGATTACGAGCGGAGACGCCGCGGGACTCACCGTGTGCCGCCTACCCGTTGCTCGTAGTGATCGAGGTATTCCAGTGCCCCGTCCGCGATCGCCCGTGCTATCAGCCGCTGCTTGGAGGCATCGCCCATGAAAGCAGCTTCTTCCGGGTTGGTTCCAAACCCGATCTCCACGAGCACCGCGGGCATGAACGACGTGCGCAGCACCGCGAAATTCGCCTGCTTCACGCCACGGTTTGGACCAGGGTGTATGCGACGCAGCCCCTGCTGAATGCTTTCCGCGAGATCGTTCGACTCGCGCAGGTGCTCGTTCTGGGCCATGTCGTTGATGATGAAGCTGAGCGGATCTCCCTTGGGCGCGTTTGACCCCGTCTCGAACCGCACCGACTCGTTCTCCATCTGCTCCACTCGCCTGGCCTCCTCGGTCTTTGCTTCGGCGAGAAAATACGTTTCGAAACCGCGTCCCGCCTCCGCGGCATTTCTCCAGGTCGTGGGCGCGGCGTTGACGTGCACGGATATGAAGAGGTCGGCCTTGTTCCGGTTCGCGATCCGGCCCCGGTCCGACAGCGCGATGAGCGTGTCGCGCGTGCGCGTCATCACGACGTCTATCCCCTCCGCGCGGAGCATCTCCGCGACGACGCGGGATACAGCCAGCGTGATGTGCTTTTCGTAAATGCGCGGCCCTCCACCGATGGGGCCCGTCATTCCATTGTCGGGGCCACCGTGTCCCGCGTCGATAACGACCTTTCTCGGCGTCGTTCTCCGCGGGCGCGGCACGCTCGGCGACACATCCACCGGGGCGGGGGCCCCCGGCAACTTGAACTCCTCGTCCGCGCGCGGAGACGGCTGTGGCGGAGCCCTGCTCTGCGCGACGGTGTTGAACACGCGGAGCTCGGACATCGCTACGTCGTAAAAGAGCCCCGTCGCCACCCGGGGTAGCAGCTCAGTCACGAAGTGGAGCGGAACGAATGACGCGCCTCCTTCGCTGAACGGAGCGGCGATCATCGGCAGAATCGCCGAATCGACGCGCGCGAAGGGCACCCCCTCCGTGAAGCTCACGGACGACCCGCGGATGCTCACCGTGAAGCGTCCGTCCTGCGCGGCAGACGTGGATCCGCCAAGCGCCCGCGCGAGCGCCCCGGCATTTACGAACGCACCTGCCGCCGAGCGCACTATGGGTGTCGCCGCGACCGCCGTAGCGGTGCGCACAGTCACATGAGTCGCCGGAGCGCTCGAGACCGGAGCTGCGGCCGTGATCTGGAGCAGTACCACCAGCGCGGCGATCATCGCGCGCGCAAAGCCCTCTGCATGTCGCGCTGGTCGTCCTTCTTCTTCTCGTCAGCGCGCTTGTCGTGCAGCTTCTTTCCCTTACCCAGGGCGAGCGCGACTTTCGCCTTGCCGCGCGTGAAGTAGAGCTCGAGCGGAATCAGCGTCAGACCCTGCCGCTCCACCGCGCCGATCATCCGCTTGATCTCCTTCTTGTGCAGCAAAAGCTTCCGGGTTCTGGTAGGGTCGTGGTTAAACTGGTTGCCCTGCTCGTACGGCGGGATGTGCAGATTCAGCAGGAAGACTTCCCCGTCACGGACGATTCCGTACGCATCGCTCATGTTCGCCTGTCCGGTCCGCAGCGACTTGATCTCGGTGCCCGTAAGCATCAGCCCAGCCTCCCAGGTCTCGACGACATGGTAGTCGTGGAGGGCGCGTTTGTTCCGGGCCAGGCTTTTACGCTCCGGCTCTCCTGAAGGCGAAGACTGTTTCGTCACCAGACGAAGTTAACGATCGGGATTCGGGCCTTCGCCCCTGTTGGGGGAGATCAGATCGCCGCGCTCTATCTGGCCAAAGATCTCGCCGGCAGGATTCAGCTCCGTATGTACGTCCAAGTAGGCGTTGCCGGTGCGCATCAGAGCTAACAACGAGTCGAATGGAACCCGGGGTGATGCGGAACTCGATAATACACCGCCGGCGAGTCGCGCACCGGTCGTCGCGGGGGCAATCCTGAACTCGACCAGGATCTCGGCGACAGCGCCGGGCGCGGCCGGCCCATGTATGTGAGCGGCGGTTGCACTGCTGCTAAGGCTCGATACGTCAACAATAAAATCCAGAAGTGTTCGGCGTCTCGAGAACAACGCACTCCCGGTCGCATTCGGCGCGGCGATGACCGGCGACCGCGTGGCATCCACCTTCAGGAGAGCGCTATATCGCTCGGGACCCGGCTCCGTAAACACGCTGCAGCCGGAAAGCAGCGACACCAGCGTCGCGCACGCACAAACACGGAAATTCTTCATGAGCGGTCCTTGGAAGACATGGCCGGGAGCGTTAACTTGATGCGCTCAAGCCGAAGTGGTGGAATTGGTAGACGCGCTGCGTTCAGGGCGCAGTGGGTGTAAGCCCGTGGGGGTTCGAGTCCCCCCTTCGGCATGGCTTTCAGCGAAAAGGCCTTTCTCACTGGAGGCCTTTGTCGTTCACAGCGCCTGGTACGCCTCGGACGGCCTGACGTCATCGGGCAACGAGGCGCGCCCAAACAGGTTCAGCAGCGCCGTGCTCGCGGTGCGCATGTAGCCCTGCGCGATCTCCCCCGCCCTGTCGACCGCCCGCTGGTCGGGCACTTCGACGTGGCTCGTGAATTCCAGGAGTGTGCGGCCGAGGCGCTGATCCAGGGGATCTCCTCCGTGCCGGCGCGCGACCGCGTCCCTGTAGATCGCAAGCCGCGACCCGAACTGACGCTCCGCCAGCGGGAGCATGGCCGCCGCGATTCTCCGATCGGACGAGAGCGATTCGGTGACGGCGTGCGAGATGGCGGCCGGCACGCTGTCGTCCAGCGCGTCGCGCTCGGCGGCAAGGACGCCCAGCGCAAGTCTCGCGTACCTCAGCTCCCACGCCGCGTGATCTTCGTCGCCGCCGGGATCGATGGACGCCAGCCACGCTACATCCGCCTCGGTCGGCTCCGTGTGCAGCGTGCGCACGTACTTGCGAGCCTTGCCGCGCAAGGCGCGCCGCTGAGACAATCGCGACCAGAAAGACATGGAAACGGTTTATGGTTTGCGGTTTGTGGTCTTCGATTCAATGACGCGCGGCGGTGGCATTGGTTCTCGTTCGGCCAGCCAAAAACCAAAAACCAAAAACCGCTCGCTAGACCGTTTCGAGAATCGGCAAGCCCACGCGGGCACGCACCGTCGGCTCGTCGTGCAGCAGGTCGGCCAGCGTCACGCTCTCCAGCACATCGTCGATCCTGCGCTGCAGCATTAGCCACACCGGGCGGATGCTGCAGTTGTGTGAAGAGGAGCACCTGTCCTCACCCACGGGATGAGTCACGCAGTGGACGTCGAACGTCTCCAGCTCCGACGCATGTATCACGTCGCGCATGGTGATCTCGCCCGGCGATCGCGCAAGCATGTACCCGCCCTTCGCGCCCCGGGTGCTGTTCACGACCCCGGCGCGGCGCAGCCGGAGAAGGATCTGCTCCACGTAATCCGCGGGCAATTTCTCCTTCGAAGCGATGTCTCGCCCCGTGACCGGGCCCGCGCTCGCGCGTTGCGCCAGGTGCAGGGTGCAGATGACGCCGTATTCGGCCCACGTCGTAATTCTCACGACTTCAGGATAGGCCCGGACGACAGCCGGGGCAAGCTAGCCCACCGACCCGGTGCTGCCCTCGCCGCCGGGAACGCCGATATCGGTCATCTTGCGCATGTCCAGCACCTCGTCGATCCGCTCGTCGGACAGCACTTTCTCCCGCTTTACCAGCTCGCGGATCAGCACGCCTTCCTTTACCGACTGTTTGCTGAGTTCGGCGGCGCGCGCATAACCAATCTCCGGCGCGAGTGCCGTGGCCAGCGCCGCCGAGCGCTCGAGCCAATACGCGCACATCTCCTCGTTGGCCTCGATCCCGCGCACACACTTCTCGTCCAGGGAGCGCGCAGCGGTAGTGAGGATGCGCATGGACAGCAGCACGTTGTAAGCGATCACCGGCATCATCACGTTCAGCTCGAGCTGCCCGTGCTCCGCGGAGATCGCGACGCAGCTGTCGTTGCCCATGACCTGATAGCAGACCTGGTTCACCATCTCCGGAATCGAAGGATTCACCTTCCCCGGCATGATCGACGATCCCGGCTGAACGGCCGGCAGCCGGATCTCGTCCAGGCCGGTGCGGGGCCCGCTCGCCATCAGGCGCAGGTCGCTGGAGATCTTGCTCAGGTCGATCGCGAGCACGCGAAGCTGCGCGCTGAAGCCGGCCACGTCGCCCATGCTTTGCATCAGCTGGACCCTGTCCACGCCGCCCCGTAACTCGAGGCCGCTCATCTCCCGCAGGTGTTTCACCATGAGCGGCGGGTACTGCTGCTCCACGTTCACTCCGGTCCCCACGGCGCTTCCGCCGATGCCGAGATCGCGAAGGTACTCGGCGGATTCCTTCACCCGGGCGGTTCCGCGCCGGAGAGTGCCGCCGTATGCCGTGAACTCCTGCCCGAGCCTGATCGGCATGGCATCCTGCAGATGCGTCCGACCTGACTTGAGCACGTCGTCGAAGTCCCGGCCCTTGGCCTCCAGCGCGGTGGACAACGCATTGAAGGCGGCCAGCAGCG
>JACDCY010000095.1 GCA_013817305.1 Gemmatimonadaceae bacterium
TGCTCCAGTTCGACGTCATGCTTCACCGGCTCGAGCACGAGTACGGCGTGCGCTGCCGGCTGGAGAACATCGGCGGGCGCTACCCTCGCTGGGTAACGGGTCCCATCGAGGACATCGAGCGGTTTGCCAGCGAGCGCGGCCGGATGCTGCTGTACGACTACAAGGGAAACCCGCTCGTGTTATTCGAGGACCAGTGGGGGCTCAAGTGGGCGCTGGACCGCGAGACCAAGATCCAGTTTCACGAGGTCGCCCCGTAAGCGCGACCTACTACCCGGTTCACCCGTTATTGAACCCGAACCTGAACCGTCATCTCCGCTCCGTCAGGCTGCTTTCCGACGATGGAGAATGGATCGGTGATCGGCTGGGTGACGACTTCTACCCCTTGTCATACCGGATGTCGGTGGTACACACCACGTTTTTGCCGGTGGGTTCCGTGCCACGGGCGACTGCAGTAAGCACTCGGTCGGTCTCCGTGGTTTCTAGACGCACGAAGCGCTTGCAGCCGCCTGATTGGACGGTAAATGTCACGTTCAAGCTGGCGCCTGGTGCCACCGTCGAAGGCGCGTCGACTTGCGAGATGGGAAGAATTATCGAGCGTTGGTCAGGCCCGAAAATGGAACTGCATCCCGCGGCTAACAGAAGTCCCGCAAAGCTGACGACGATCTGGCGCATTCTGGCTCCTCAAAGGGTGCTCGGTAGGCGAGCAAAAACCACACCCGCCAGGGCGGACATAAGGGGCCTGCATTCGCGTGACTTATGCCCGCACCAACTTGCGATACGCCACGCGGTGCGGCTGGTCCGCATCCACACCCTTCCGTCGCTTGAAGTCTTCGGTATAGGCCTGGTAGTTACCCTCGAACCACACAACCTCGCTGTTTCCTTCGAACGCGAGTATGTGCGTCGCGATCCGGTCGAGAAACCATCTGTCGTGCGAGATCACGACCGCACAGCCGGCGAAATCGATCAGCGCGTCTTCGAGCGCGCGCAAAGTGTCCACGTCGAGATCGTTGGTCGGCTCGTCCAGCAGCAGCAGGTTGCCACCACTCTTCAGCAGCTTCGCGAGATGCAGCCTGTTTCGCTCGCCGCCTGAGAGCTTCTCCACCTTCTTCTGCTGATCGGTCCCCTTGAAGCCGAACGACGCCAGGTACGCGCGCGCATTTATCTCGCGCTTGCCGACGACGATGATGTCGTTGCCGTCGCTCACCTCGTCGTACACGGTCTTCTTCGCGGCGAGCTCGCGCGACTGATCCACGTACGCAGTGACCACGGTGTCGCCGACCGTCAGCGAGCCGCCGTCAGGCTTCTCTTCTCCGACGATGATTCGGAACAGAGTCGTCTTTCCCGCCCCGTTCGCGCCGATCACGCCGACGATTCCGCCACGCGGCAACGAGAACGTCAACCCGTCGAACAGCAGCTTGTCCCCGTACGCTTTCTTCACGTTGTCGGCGATGACAACGTCGTTGCCAAGACGAGGCGGAGGCGGGATGACTATCTCGTGCTGGTACAGCTTCTCCCCCTGCGATTCCTTCTCCAGCTCCTCGTATTTCTGCACCCGCGCCTTGTTCTTGGCCTGCCGCGCGCGCGGAGCCATCCGCACCCACTCGAGCTCCCGCTCCAGCGTGCGCTGGCGCGCGGAAGCCTGCTTCTCTTCCGTCGCCAGCCGCGTGCGCTTCTGGTCCAGCCAACTCGTGTAGTTCCCCTCGTACGGAATGCCCGCTCCGCGGTCGAGCTCGAGGATCCATTTCGCGACGTTGTCGAGGAAGTACCTGTCGTGCGTCACCGCCACGATCGTGCCTGGAAATTCCGCGAGGTGCCGCTCGAGCCACGCGACGGACTCTGCGTCCAGGTGATTCGTCGGCTCGTCCAGCAGCAATAGATCCGGCTGCTCGAGCAGCACGCGGCACAGCGCGACTCGGCGCTTCTCCCCGCCGGAAAGCTTTTTCACGTCGGCATCAGCCGGAGGAAGCCGTAACGCGTCCATGGCGATCTCGATCTTCCGGTCCATCTCCCACGCGCCCTTCGCCTCGATCGCGTCCTGAACGCGAGCCTGCTCGTCCAACAGCTTCTGCATCTGCACGTCGTCCATCGGCTCCGCGAAGCGCGCCGAGATATCCTCGAATCGCTTGAGCAGATCGCGCACCTCGGCAACTCCGTCTTCCACGTTCTCTTTGACGTTCTTCGACTCGTCGAGTCGGGGCTCTTGCGAGAGGAAGCCGACCCGCATTCCGTCGGCCATCCACGCCTCGCCCTGGTAGTCATGATCTTCCCCGGCCATGATCCGCAGCAGCGAGGATTTGCCCGCTCCATTGGAGCCGAGCACGCCGATCTTCGCGCCATGGTAGAACGACAGCCAGATGCCGCGCAGGATCTCCCTCGAAGGAGGAACGACCTTGCGCAGATCCTTCATTACGTAGATGAATTGAGGAGGGGCCATGACGAAAACTAGTAGCGATCCGGTGGGCGAGCGCCCCGGGACCCGCATGCGACGCGGCATGGACGCGGATGCCCTCGCAGCGGAAGATCGTTCCGTCTGACTACCTAAGGCACCCGCTCCAGCTCGCTCAACCGCTTTGCCGCGGCTTCCAGCTCGACGACCGACAACGCGCCCGTGAGCGTGAATGACTTCCCCTGCTCCGCGCTCAACCATCGATAGGTGTTCACGACCGGTGCGGAGGCCTGGGCAGCCGAACGCGCAACACCGCGGCGAGCGGCCATCGACTCTTCCGCGAAGCTGGTCCGCAGAGGCTCCTCCGTAAGGGTCAGCGTTACGCCGTCCTTCGTGCGGTAACGCGTCACGCGAGCGGATGGAGCGGCAGCAGACAAACTGATCTCTTGCGGTGCAGTCATCCGGCTTGGAGGCGGCGACATGGTAACGGAGGCTGTCGGTGTCGGCGGCGCTTGATCAGTCGCTGCCCTCGCGTCATTCGCAGTTCGCTCCGCCGCGGGCATCGACGCCGCAGGCGCCGAGGGAGGGACGAGTCGCTTCTGTGTCGCGGTTCCGCCACCAGCGCCTACTGAGCGCGTCGATAGATCACGTCCGGCAATCGGTGGCGCAGATGCGGCGCTCGACGTCGGAACGGGCACAGCCTGGACAGTCATCGGGCGGCCCGCGCGCTCCTCCGTGAGCGCTGCGTCGGCGGCCAGCGACTCCGTGCCAGGGGTCGCGGATTCGTCGGACACCGATCGGGTGATGACCACCGCACTGCCGCCTGCGAGCAGAAGGAGCGCCGCCGCGCGCACGAAGGGGACGCGAAATACGAATGGCCTGGAGCTGGGAAGCGCCGCGGGCAACATCTCGGGACGCGCGACGACAGGACGTGACCCGGACGAAGGCGCCGCGTCCAGCGCGCTGATCGCGCGCGACGCACCCGCTGCGAATCCCCGCGCCTCCGCCAGCGACGCTTCGCACGGCCCGCATTCGGCGACGTGCGCTTCGAGAGCCGTCGCTTCGGCCATGCTCAGCTCGCCATCGATGAACGCGTGCAGCGTGCCTTCGTCAGGATGCGGCATCATTTCTCTCTCCTTTTCCCTCTAGCTCTTCATACGCTTCCACCAGTCTTCGTCGTGCGCGCGCCAGCGTGGTTCCAACCGACCCCGATGAGAGATCGAGCGCTTCCGCTATCTCCGGGTAGCTCAGTCCTTCCTCCTTCATGAGGAGCGCAGAGCGGTCCCGCTCTCCCAGCATCCCGAGCGCCCGGCGCGCGACGGCACTTTGGCGCATCCGCTCCACCGAAAGCTCGGCCGCCGCATCCAGGCCTTCCGAGCTTTCCCTCGATTCCGCCGCCAGCAACGTCAGGTGCTTGCGGTCGCGTTCCTGACGTCGCGCGGTGTCACGGAGAAGATTCGTCGCGACCGCGAACAGCCACGCGCGCTCGTTCGTGATATCCTCCTGTCGCATCGCCCGAACGAACGTCTCCTGCGCGACCTCCTCCGCGAGATCGCTGTCGCCCAGCCTGCGGGTGAGATAGCGCACAAGCTGCGCGTTGTACGTTCGAAACAGTCGGTCTACGTCAGCCATGCATTACCAGTCGCGAGTCACCGATTGCAGCTCCGCATCGCCGAGACGCGTCGCGCCCTCGGCATGCAGCTCTATCGTCACTCGCCTGCCGTGGACGACCACCTGATCACCCAGCGCAAGGATCGCACGCAGATCCGGTATCTCTCTCATCAACGCGAAGTAAAGCTCGGAGAACGGCTGGACGCGAACCCTGCGCGCGTTGGTCGCGGCGGATCCCAAGTCGGTCCAGACGCCGTTGCGTAGCGCGAACGTGCGGCCCCCGGCGCTCTGAACGTTCGACGGTAGTGCAGCATCCGACGACGTGAGCGTGGTGGCCGACCGCTGCTGCGCCGATACGCGGGCCGATTCGAACGCGACTTCTCCAGTAGCACGCGCCATTGGCGGCGGAGCGGGAGCATTGCCGGACATGTCTCGTCTCCCGTTGGTCCGGCCGATGCTCGCTGTCGGTCTGACCGGCTGCGCTTGAGACGCTGCGTCGGCAAACCGCTCCATGCCGGGCTCGAGGACGAGATAGGACGAGAGCTCGGTTGGAATTCCAAAACGCTGGCCGAGCTCCCGAATCTCGTCGTCGACTTCGGATGACGATCCCGATCGTCTCCTCTCCGCGGTCAGATACCCGATGCGCCGTATCGCCCACAGCCGCGCAACGAAGACGTTGTTGCGCTCCCGCGCGGGAAAGCTCGCGCTTACTGGAATGCGCACGACGCCCAGGGGCGTGGTTCCGGTGAGCTCGATGTTGCCGCGTCCCTCGCCCTCATACCGCGCGAGTATCACCAGGTCCTGTCCCGCGAACACGTCGGTCGGGAGCTGCGGATATATCTGACGGAGTCGAACCCCGTTCGCTTCCAAACGAAGATCGGTCAGCACCGGCGTGTTAAGCCTCTGCGCAACGACGGAGACAACACGTTCGATCGATTCGGAGGGCCTGACGAACTGAGCCGTTCCGCTGCCTTCGATTGCGAGCTCCTCGAGCAGCGCGACGTTGACGTCGGCTCCCAGGCCGAACGTGAAGACGCGCGCGCGACCGCGCCGGTCAGCAGCCATTTGGGCCAGGCGGCCCTGGGAACGCTCACCGACCGTCGGCAGCCCGTCGGTCAGAAAAAGCACTATGGGAATGCCGCGAGCTTCGTGATCGAGTGCTTCGTCCAAAGCGGCCTCGATGTTCGTTGACCCCTCTGCCCGGAGTTGGCGCAGGTATTCGACCGCGGCCGCGACGTTCGACGACGTAGCGGGAACAGATGCGTTACGAAACCGCTCTGCTTCCGTGCTGAACGGAAGAATCCTGAAGAAGTCCGTCGGTCTGAGGGTTCGCAGCAACGCCTCTCCGGCGCGCACTGCCTGCCGCATTTTTTCGCCCTTCATCGAGCCGGATACGTCGAGCACGAACGCCACATCGCGGCTCGCGGGGGCCGCGCGCGATTCTCCCGGCGAGAGGGAGATCATCACGTACCTGTCGTCCGCGCCGGCGGCGTGCGTTATCAACGACACCGACGGCCTGTCGCCGCTGGCGCGCGGAACGAGCACAGTAATCGCCGACCCACCCCCCGACGACTCGAACACCCGCCACGACCCGTCGCGAGACTCTCTCAACGAATGCGTGGGCGAATACGCTCGTCCCAATGCCGCCGTCGCGGCGTAGCGGAGGCGGAATGTCGACGCCGCTGCCCGGCTCGTAGCTTCGCTCGCCGGGATGTTCCTCCGCATCGGCATCGGCATCGGGATCGGCATCGTCCCCGGACTTTGCGGCCGCGGCTCCGTCCCCCGGAAATAATCGATGCGAAGCGCGTCGCCCTGTCGCTCCGCGACAACGTCGAACCGGACAACGACTTGCTTTCGCTCGCCCGGCGCGATCGGGAATATCCGGGCGCGAAGAAGGCCGTGGTCGAACCATTCGACGAGAGCGGGATCACGCTGGCTTCGAACGATCTCCTCGTAGATGGCCCGTGCGCGATCGGCAGCCATGGTCTCGCCCGAAACCAGCTCGCCGTTGATCATGAGGCGCAGGTCCCGAAACGCCGCGTTCCGCGGCAGCGGAAAGATGTAATCGGCCTCGCCAAGCGCGCCGCCGTTGTTGACGAACGTTTCGCTCACCTCGTACCGCAACACTCCCGAGGCGAGCTCGACACGCACGTCGCTCCGGACTCTCTCCACTCCTCCGCGAGGTGAGCATGGCCGGCAGGTAGTGCCTGGGCGGCATCTGAACTCGGCACACCTCGGGACCAGCAGACCTTGGGCAACGGCGGAATTGACGGGAGCGAGAGCCAGGAAAGCGAAGAGAAGGCGGCGCATTTCATCCTTGGGGTTCGGAGACACCCGTGAGACGCGCTCAACCCTGCCTCTTGCACACTCGGCGGAGTTAGACCCCCCCAAGTAGTGATAACTTTTGCAGATTTCTCACATTTGTGATGTGAATTGCTGTAAGTGTTAAGTTCAATCAATCAAACGAGTTAACCCCCTCAAATCGACCCCTGGAGCCCTTCCAATTTGGCAGAAAAACGACTATATTGAATAGTCGAAACATTTGGCGCTACAGGGGGGTATGGTCCCCTCAGGCCGAGTGGTCCCCTGACGTATTCCGCCGGGGGAAAGAGGCGTCGCTCGTTTGCGGAGCCAAAAA
>JACDCY010000021.1 GCA_013817305.1 Gemmatimonadaceae bacterium
GACCAGCACGCCGCCGATCAGGAATGTCGTTCGGGGTTTCACAAGATTGAATATAGGGGGGCGCTGCGGGGTGCGTGATGCAAACAACCAGCTGCGTGCTGCGGGCTGCGGGCTGCGGGCTGCGGGCTGCGGGCTGCGGGCTGCGGGCTGCGGGCTGCGGGCTGCGGGCTGCGTACTAACTACCCGTTAGCGGCGGGCATTATTGACCAGGACCATCCCGGCCGCGAGGCCGGCGCCGTCCCAAACGAGATCCTTGTAGCTGAACGCCCGCTTCACGCGCCCGTCGTAGACCTCCCGGCCGACGCCGAACCCGACAGTCGCCGCGGTCGCGGATACGAATGCGCCGTCGTGCGAGGCACCGGCGGCCCGCGCCGAGCTGTAGGCCATGCTCTGGATGAAGGCGGACATGAAGAAATGCTTCATCTTATCGGCGCCGAACCAGCCGTCCATGGCCAGCGGAAAGGCAAGAACGACCAGCGCGACCCTGGTCGCCCGGACAGTCGACAATCTCATCGGACTCTCACTCCGCGTTGGTGGTTGCCCTTCGCTTGCGGCGGCGCTCAGGGAAATGCCTGTCCAGAAATTCGATCAGAGCCTTCTCCTCCGGAGCGTGCGACAGCGGGTCCGTCGGACGATTGCCCGGAGCCGCCCATTCGATCGTCGCCCCTCTGCGCGTGTACTGCGTGATGAGGGCGGGATGAACGTACGCCTTTCGACAGATCGCCGGCGTGTTGCCCAGCTCCGAAGCTACCAGGCGCAACGTCGTCGACACATTCCGTTTTGCTTCAGTTTTCGTCTTGCCCGGGCCCAGCTCCGCGAGAACCGTGGCGGCGCGCAAAGTCCCGCCCCACGTGCGCAGATCTTTCACCGTATATGGAAACTCGGTCAGACACCTGAAGTAGTCGTTCACTTCGCCGGAGTCGAGATCCCGCCAGCCGTCTTTCGATTTATGCCGGAACAGCCGCGCCCCCGGGGTGGCCAAGAGCGCTCTGATCAGCCGTGCAAGCTCCGCGTCCACCACGATCTGCCGGTGCCGGATGCTACGCTTCCCCACATAGTCGAAAACGATATTGTCGCCATATACACTCACGTGCGACTTGCGCATCGTGGTCATTCCGAAGGTGTTGTTCTCGCGAACGTAGCGCTCGCTCCCGACTCTGAAAAACCCATGCGCGATAAGCCGGACCACGATCGCCGTGACCTTGTCGCGCGGGAACCCTCGCCGGCGTGAATCAGCCGAGATCCTGCGGCGAATCACCGGAAGATCGCGAGCCATCTGGCGGACACGGTAGAACTTTCGCAGCTCACCCTTGGCGACGGCGCGCGGATGATAGCGGTACTGCTTCCTGCCACGCGCGTCGAGCCCCCACGCCTGGATTGCCGCGCGAGAATCCCAGGCGATATGCACGTCCTGCCAGGCCGGCGGGATCCCGAGCGAGCGAATCCTGTCGCGAACGGCGGCGGACATGGCGCTGGCGCCGGCGGGGGCGACGTACCGGAACCCCCGCTCCTTACTCCCTTTCCGCAGAATCCACTTGCTCGCCATAGACGCACAAGCTAATTCCCGCCATCTTCACGGGCATGAACTACCAATTTCTCACGCTGGAAGTCGCCGACAGGATCGCGACGCTGACGATCAATCGCCCGGACAAGCTCAACGCGCTCAACAGCGCGACTCTGGGCGAGCTGAGCCACGCCATCGACGACGTCCGGATGCGCGAAGACGTCGGGGGCGCGATCATCACCGGCGCCGGCCGCGCATTCGTGGCGGGCGCGGACATCCGCGAGCTTGCAGGACAGACGCCGGTCATGGCGAAGGCGCGCGCGCGCGGAGGCCAGGATGTGTTCCGGCGAATAGAGACCTGCTCCAAGCCCGTCATCGCGGCGATCAACGGGTTCGCACTCGGCGGCGGCTGTGAGCTCGCGATGGCATGCCATATCCGCATCGCCTCCGACCAGGCCAAGTTCGGCCAGCCCGAGGTCAAGCTCGGGCTGTGCCCCGGCTACGGCGGCACGCAGCGCCTCCCGCGGCTCGTGGGCAAGGGACGCGCGCTGCAGCTCCTGCTTACGGGCGACACGATCGACGCGAACGAAGCACTGAGGATCGGGCTCGTCAACCGGGTCGTGCACGCTGCCGAATTGATGAACGCCGCCCGCGAGATGATGCGACTGATACTCGCCAACGGCCCGCTCGCGATTGCGCTCTGCATCGAGGCGGCGGACCGCGGGTCGGAGATGTCGCTGGATGAGGGGCTGCTGCTGGAGGCCAACCACTTTGGCCTGCTCGCCGCGAGCGAGGACACCAGAGAAGGAACCGCTGCTTTCCTCGAGAAGCGCGCGCCGTCCTTCAAGGGGAAGTGAAGCCGGGCGGCTCTGACGCCCCGGCAGTAGTCGTCAACGCCCTTTCGATACTCGGATTCCGCAATCTCGCGCCGGCAAAGATCAGCATTCCGCCGGCGGGCGCTGTCCTCATAGGTGAGAACGGTCACGGGAAGACGAACTTTCTCGAGGCGCTGTACTACCTGCAGCTCCTGCGGTCGTTCAGGGGAGCCCTCGACGTCGACGTCGCGGGATTCGGCCTGGACGGCTTCCACCTCGGCGCATCGGTGAACAGCGGCGCCGGAGACATCGCGGTCTCGATCGGGTTCGAGCGTGCGTCGCGCCGCAAGAAGGCCACGATCGACGGGAAAAAGCCCGAGCGCCTGAGCGACGCGTTCGGACATGCTCCCACCGTGATGTTCTCGCCGCGCGACGGGCAGCTCGTGTCGGGCGGGCCGAGCGAGCGGCGACGATACCTCGACATCATGCTCGCCGCGACTTCGAGAAAGTATCTGCACGCGCTGCACAGCTACCGGACTGCGCTGCAACAGCGAAACTCCGCGCTGCGCGCGGCGACGCGCGGTGCGGGCAGCGAGGCGGAGGTAGAGGTTTGGGAGCCTGCAATGGCTGAGCACGGGGCCATATTGGTCGACGCGCGCGCGGAGTGGGGAGAGCTGCGGGCCGCCGATTTCGGAAAGCTTTGCGCCGCCATCGGCGAAAGCGAAGACACCAGCGTGCGGTATCGAGCCCGTCATGCGGGAACTGGCGATACGCGCGGCGCGCTCGCGGCCTCGCTGGCTGAGCACCGGCCGATCGACCTTCGCCGCGGGATCACGCACGCCGGCCCGCACCGCGATGAGCTGGTACTGGAGCTCGGAGGGCGCGAGATGCGAGAGTTCGCGTCCGCCGGACAGCAGCGAACCGGCGCGATAGCGCTTCGCATTCTCGAAGCCGCGACGCTGAGGGAGAGCTGCGGCAGCAGGCCGGTGCTGCTGCTCGACGATCCGTTCGCGGAGCTGGACTCGCGCCGGTCTGCCGCGATTCTCGCGCTGTTGTCGGATAGCGGATTCGGGCAGACGTTCCTGTGCGTTCCAAAGGCCGAGGAGATTCCCCGGGAGCTGTCGGGCGTTGAGCGGTGGGGGATTCGGGCGGGAGTTATAACTCAGTAGGTCGGGCTCGGGCTGATAACGCAGTAGCTCCTGGCCGGCCTATGGGGGTTGCAAGCTGTGGGTCTTGAATCTTGAGACATGAGTCGTGAGTAGCCAGGAACTCATATCTCTCACTCACGTACTCACCACCCATACCTTGCATCCCGTCTGCCTCATTCCCAATGCTTCGCGTCAAGATGGGGTCAGTTCCCGGAACGATGCTGTTGTAGATGTCAAGAACTGCCGCCTGACGCCATAAGGAACCACATTGATCCATGGCCGAGCAGCGCAAGAAATCCCGCCCCGCCCCGATCTCCGACTCGGTCTCCACGTATCTCAAGAAATCGGGACTCGAAAGAAGGGTCGATGACGCCGGGGCGGTCACAGCCTGGCCCAAGCTCGTAGGCAAGCAGATCGCGGCGGTTACCGAGCCGCTGTACGTCACTTCTGACGGCACTTTGCTGGTCGCCGTGAAGACGAACGCGTGGATGTCGGAGCTGTCCCTCCTGGAGCCCGAAATCCTGCGCTCGCTGAACGCCCGAATGGGCCGCAAGACGGTCAAAAAATTACGTTTCCGGCTCAAGCGGTAAGCGCTTTTACCACAAAGATTTAAGCCGTCGGGAAATATTTGCGCGGCGGCTCATTTTTCCATATATTTCAAACAGTGATAGACAACGCGCTTTCGGTATAGTTTCGGTGCTAGTTTCCGCACCCGATTCCGTCCGCGTCCCCACCGTTTTTTTCTCGTTTCCCACCAACTGAAACATGGCGAAGACTCTGACCGAGCCCACGGCCAGTTACGACGCAGGCCAGATCCAGGTTCTCAAAGGACTGGAGGCCGTTCGTAAACGGCCCGGCATGTATATCGGCTCGACATCGAGCCGCGGTCTTCATCATCTGGTGTACGAGGTTGTCGACAACTCGATCGACGAGGCGCTCGCCGGCTACGCGCACAACATCGGCGTGTGGATCCACAGGGACGACTCGATCACCGTCCAGGACGACGGCCGTGGAATTCCGGTCGACATGCACCCGATCGAGAAGATCCCCGGAGTCGAGCTGGCGATGACTGTGCTCCACGCCGGCGGAAAATTCGACAAGTCTAGCTACAAGGTGTCCGGCGGACTGCACGGCGTCGGCGTATCCGTCGTCAACGCGCTCTCGGAGCAGCTCAAGGTCTGGGTGTGCCGCGGAGGAAAGGAGCACTACATGGACTTCGTGCGCGGCCACACGAAGACCAAGCTCGAAGTGCTCAAAAAGATCGGCAAGGAGACGGGAACCAAGGTCTGGTTCAAGCCCGATCCCGAGATCTTCACCGAGCTGCACTACGACTACGCGACGCTCGAGACGCGGCTGCGCGAGCTCTCGTTTCTGAACAAGGGCGTCACGATCACGCTCAACGACGAGCGCGAGGGCCAGGAAAAGGCAGAAGTCTTCCACGCCGAGGGCGGACTCAGGGAGATGGTGCGCTTCCTCAACATCAACCGGAAGCCGCTGCACCAGGAGATCGTGTACATCGAAGCCGAGCGCGACGACATCGGCATCGAGATTGCGTTTCAGTACAACGACGGCTACAACGACAACGTCTTCTCCTTCGTGAACAACGTGAACACGCACGAGGGCGGCACGCACCTCACGGGATTCAAGTCCGCGCTGACGCGTACCATCAACGCGTACGCCGCGAAGGGGAACGCTCTCAAGAAGGCGGACTTCACGCTCACCGGCGACGACGTGCGCGAGGGCCTCACGGCCGTTCTGTCGATCAAGATCCGCGAGCCGCAGTTCGAGGGTCAGACCAAGACCAAGCTCGGGAACTCCGAGGCGGAGGGCGCGGTCAAGACGGTCGTCAACGAGCAGCTCGCCGCATACCTCGAGGAGCATCCGCGCGTCGCGAACATCGTGATCGAGAAGGCCGTCGCGTCCGCGCGGGCGCGGGAAGCAGCGCGGAAGGCGAGGGATCTCACTCGGAAGAAATCCGCGCTCGACATCGGGAATCTGCCCGGCAAGCTGGCTGACTGCTCTTTGTCAGACCCCCGCCTGTGCGAGATCTACCTGGTCGAGGGCGACAGCGCCGGCGGCTCGGCCAAGCAGGGTCGCGACCGCTCGTTCCAGGCCATCCTGCCGCTGCGCGGCAAGATTCTCAACGTCGAGAAAGCGCGCATCGACAAGGTGTTCTCCAACGAGGAGATTCGCACGATCATCACCGCGATCGGCGCGGGGATCAAGGAGGATTTTACTCTCGAGAACGCGCGCTACCACAAGATCATCCTGATGACCGACGCCGACGTCGACGGCGCGCACATCCGGACGCTGCTGCTCACGTTTTTCTACAGGCAGATGCCGCAGCTGATCGAGGCCGGATTCATCTACATCGCGCAGCCGCCTCTCTATCGCGTCGCGAAGGGGCGTGAGGAGTATTACGCGTACAACGAGGAAGAACGGAACGAGCTCACCACTCGGCTCAGCAACGGCGAGGGACGCTCGTCAGTTGGTATCCAGCGCTACAAGGGCCTGGGAGAGATGAATCCCGCGCAGCTGTGGAAGACCACGATGGACCCCGACACGCGCACGATCCTCAAGGTCGAGATCGAAGACGCGGTCCACGCCGACCTGCTGTTCCAGACGCTGATGGGCGACGAGGTCGAGCCGCGGCGGCTGTTCATCGAGCAAAATGCCAAATTCGTCAGCAATCTGGACATCTAACTGCCACGTAGAACTGCCACATAGAACTGCCAAGCTGGTAGCTACCAGCTACAAGCTACAAGCTGCGAGCCACGAGCGACGGCAAACTGAAAACTGAAAACTGAAAACTGAAAACTGAAAACTGCCGTCCCAAAGCCCGTAGCTGGTAGCTCCTAGCGGGCAGCTACCAGCTTGGCAGTTCTATGTGGCAGTTATTCACTTTTCAGTTCACGTATTCTTCCACGCCGGCGGTCGTAACCCGGTGCGAGATAAGCGGCAGCGACGTGGCCGGCCCCTCCCCGATGATGATCGCCCCGGCCAGCACCTCCAGCCCCTTCCGAAGACCGTCGTCGTCCGATGCGAACACGGTGGCCAGCGGCTCTCCCTTCTCTACCTGATCGCCCGGCTTGGCCGTGATCACGAAGCCCACGCTCGGATCGATGTCGTCGTCCACCCTCACCCGCCCGGCGCCCAGGCTCACCAGCCCGTGACCGATCGCTCGCGGCTCGACCTTGTGGACGATGCCGTCGTGCACGGCGGAAAAGATCTCCACCGCGCTCGCCTGCGGGAGAAGTGCGGGATCGTCCACCACGCGCGGATCGCCCCCCTGCGCCTCGATTATCTCCCTGAACTTTCTCGCAGCCCGTCCCGACTCGATCGCCTGGCGCATCAGGTCGTGGGCATCGAGATGGATCTCGGCGACGCCGGCGAGCACCAGCATCTCCGCGCCCAGGGCGTAAGTGACTTCCATCAGGTCGTCGGGCCCTTCGTCATGTAGCGCGGCGATCGCTTCCTCGACCTCCAGCGCGTTCCCGCAGGCCCTCCCGAGCGGGCGGTCCATCGCGGTCGCCAGGGCAACGACGGGGCAGCCGCGCTCCGTTCCGAGCTCGATCATCGCCTTGGCCAGCTCCAGATCCATCGTCTGCATAAAGGCCCCGGAGCCGCGCTTGACGTCCAGCACCAGGCCGGTGAGACTCTCCGCCAGCTTCTTGCTCATGATGCTGGACGCTATCAGCGGAATCGCTTCTACGGTCGAAGTCGCGCTGCGAAGCGCGTACATCTTCTGGTCCGCGGGAGCGATCTCCTCCGACTGCCCGAACAACGCGCACCCGAGCTTGTCGATCTGTGCGCGCACCTCGCCGAGCGACAGCTTCGTGCGAAATCCCGGGATGGACTCCAGCTTGTCCAGCGTCCCCCCCGTATGGCCGAGCCCGCGCCCCGACATCATCGGCACAGCGACGCCGAGCGACGCAATTAACGGCGCGAGAATCAGGGAGACCTTGTCGCCGACTCCGCCGGTGGAGTGCTTGTCGATTCGCGGAAGCGCGATGTGCGAGAGGTCCAGCCTGGCACCGCTCTCGATCATCGCGTCGGTCAGAGCGGCCGTCTCTCCCTTGTCGAGCCCTTGCAGAAAAATCGCCATGAGCAGCGACGCCATCTGATAATCGGGAATCGTCCCCGCAGCGTACCCTCGCGTCAGCTCCCGCCATTCCTCGGGAGCGACTCGGCCGCCGTCGCGTTTGCGCTCTATGACTCTCGTGACAATCATTTCAGCTGTAGTGGATAGTACATCGAGGTGAAAAGCTACCGGCGGCCTGCCTGCAGGCTAGGTGTCGCGCGCGGTTGACATTCCTGGGGAGCGGTCACTTGCGAGCCCTGCGCGCGGCATCCGCGCTCGAACATTACGAACGGGTTCTCGCGGCCGAGCCGGACCACTATGAAGCGCTATGGAAGGCGTCAGATCGCGGCAACATGGCCGCCGCGCGGCGCGCATACGACACCGTGCTGCGACTGGGCATCTCCGACTACAACGACGAGCGGTACAAGGCTCAGGCGGAACGCGCTCTCCGCGCCCTGCCCTAGACCCGGGCTCTTACGGCAGCTACTTCGGACGAGGCCTTAGCCACCTGAAGCTTCGAGCGGGCCGCTGTCTCGTTCGCTGCCTCCGCGAGCGCGCCGGCCAGGGACTTCCAGACCCCGCGCTCCCGCTTAGTCAGCTTTCGTACGCGCCGCTTGATCGCCGTTCTCGTTTCGTCACCGCTTCCGGGCGCGAGCAGGAGGGCGGCTCCGGCCCCGATCATGGCGCCGACCGCGACGCCTGCGATCAAAGTCGCCATCTTTCCAAGCTCCCGGCTTTCGGTAAACGGCTGGCCTTCGACCTCGAAGATCCCGTCGTCGGTCCCCCCGGGCGAGGAATTAGCGCGATCAGTCATGGCGATTGGGGGAAAATGGACGTGGTAAGGAACTTGCTCATCCAGCCGATTTGCAATACCCGTGCGAGGAAATAAATGGAAGCGAATGGTAAGACTGTCCTCCTGGTAGAGGACAACGAAGACAATCGTATCGTCTATTCCACGATCCTGCGCCACTTCGGTTACGAAGTGTCGGAGGCGCTGAATGGCGAGGAAGGAATAGCAAAGGCGCGGGCACAAAAGCCCGACCTAATACTCATGGACATCAGCATCCCCATCATCGATGGATGGGAGGCGACGCAGGTCCTCAAGCACGATCCCGACACCAAGCACATCCCCATCATCGCTCTCACGGCCCACGCGCTCGCGTCCGACCGGGAGAAGGCTATGGAGGTCGGCTGCGACGGTTACCTGGCCAAGCCCTGCGAGCCGCGCGCGGTCGTAGCGGAAGTGCAGCGGTTCCTCGGGCGAAGCGATGGCCAGTGAGGGGCGCACCAAGACCGGTGAAACGATCCTCGTCGTCGACGATCAGGAAGACAATGTAGAGCTTCTCCGCGCTCGCCTTTTTGCGCGCGGGTACGTAGTCCGTATAGCAATGAATGGTCAGCAGGCGCTCGATTCCGTCCAGGAGATCGCGCCCGACCTCATCCTCCTCGACGTGATGATGCCGGGGATGAGCGGGATCGAGGTCGTACGCCGCATCAAGAAAGATCAGAACCTGCCCTTCATAGCCGTGATCATGCAGACGGCGCTCGATTCCACTGAGAGTCGCGTTGAGGGGCTCGACGCCGGCGCCGACGATTACATCACGAAGCCGATCAACTTCGCCGAGCTCGAAGCGCGCGTGCGCTCGATGCTCCGGATCAAGAGGCTCCAGGAAGAGCTTGAAAGCAGAGAGCGCGAGCTGGAAGAGATGAACGACCGGCTCCGGAGAGTGTCGCAAACCGATGGCCTCACCGGGCTGGACAACCGGCGCTACCTCGAGGAGCGGCTGCACGAGATGTTCGAGCACTCCCTCAGGCTGCACGAGCCGTTGTCCGTGGTGATGTGCGACATCGATCATTTCAAGAGCGTGAACGACACGTATGGCCACCTGGCAGGCGACGCGATCCTGCGCCAGTTCGCCGACCTGATCAAAGAGCAGGCGCGCGAGATCGACCGGGTGGGCCGGTACGGCGGCGAGGAATTCCTGATAATCCTGCCGGGCACGGTGCTCGACGCAGCCGTGACGTTCGCCGGCCGCGTCCGCGACCGGATCCAGGCGCACGAATTCGTCTATGAAGACGAGAGAATCCGGCGCACCGTAAGTTGCGGAGTCGCGGCCTGGCCGCACCCGCTAATAGCTTCGCGCGACCAGTTGATCCGGTCGGCGGACGAGGCCTTGTACGTCGCCAAGGAAACAGGTCGCGACAAGGTGGTACGTTTCGACAGCGATGAATTCAAGACGCACTGCAAGCCCGCCGAGCTCGCCGAGGCCGGCAGCCCGAGCAGCTGAGCTCCGCGACGCGCTCACCCGCGCGTCGCACGAGTACTACGTTCTCGACCGCCCGGACATGGCGGACTCCGAGTACGACCTGCTCTTCCGGGAGCTGCAGGAGATCGAGGAGAAGCATCCCGAGCTGCGCGCGGCGGACTCCCCGACCCGTCGGGTAGGCGCGGCCCCCGCAAGCCAGCTGGAGAAGTACGAGCATCTGGTCCCGATGCTGTCGCTCGACAACGCCTTTGACGACGGCGAGTTGCGCTCCTGGGAAGAAAAGCTGGTTCGGCTCGCGGGCGACGACGTCCGCCAGTCCGGATACACCGCCGAGCTCAAGATCGACGGGCTCGCCGTCAGTCTCACCTACGAAAACGGCGTGCTCGTCGGCGCAGCGACCCGCGGCAACGGAACCGTCGGGGAGATCGTGACGAACAACGTGCGAACCGTGCGTGATGTGCCCCTCCGGCTCCGCACGACCGCGCTGCCTGGCAGGGTCGAGATTCGCGGCGAGGTCTACTTCCCCTTCAGCGCATTCGAGGAGGTGAATGTCGCGCGGGCCAGGGAGGGAGAAGCTCTGCTGGCGAATCCGCGCAACGCGGCCGCGGGATCGCTGCGTCAGCTCGATCCTGCGATTACCGCAGCGCGACCGCTCGGATTCTTCGGATACGCGATCGCCGCCGAGGACCCGCTCCCTCTGCAAACGCAATGGGATGTGCTCGACGCGCTCAGCGAGTGGGGGATTCCAGTAGCTCCGCATCGCAAGCGCTGCCGGACCATCGACGAGGTCTGCGAATGGTCGCGTGCGCTCGAGCACGACCTCCGGTCATCCCTCGACTTTGCGATCGACGGCGGCGCCATAAAGGTGGATGCGTTCCGTGTGCAGGAAGAGCTGGGCGTGATCCGCGGCCGGGTGCCACGCTGGGCCGTTGCCCGGAAGTTCGCGCCCGACATCGCCGAAACGGAGCTGCTGGCGATAAAGGTGAACGTTGGCCGAACGGGTGCCCTGAACCCGTACGCCGTGCTGAAGCCGGTCGAGATCGGGGGGACGACGGTCAAGCTTGCCACGCTGCACAACGAGGATTTTGTGCGGCAACGCGACCTTCGCATAGGCGACAGGGTCCAGGTCAAGCGCGCCGGCGATGTAATACCGCAGCTGATCGCGCCCCTGACGACCGCGCCCAGAGGCAAGGAGCAATGGGTGATGCCGGTACGGTGCCCGAGCTGCGACACTCCGGCGATCCGTGAGGAAGGCGAGGCACTCACTTACTGCCCCAACGTCGCGTGTCCCGGTCGCCAGCTCGAAGGGCTGGTGCACTTTGCTTCGCGCGGGGCGATGGACATTCGCGGACTGTCCTACGCGCGGATAGCACATCTCATCGATTCAGGGCTGGTTCGAGCAGCTTCCGATCTGTACGGGTTGAAGCCGGAGCAGCTCCTGGAGATGGAAGGCTACGCCGAAAAAAGCGCCGCCACGCTGGTGAAAGCGATCGATGATTCGCGCGCCCAGCCGCTATCCCGACTTTTGCATGGCCTGGGAATTCGCCACGTGGGTGAAGCGGCGGCGCAGCTGCTCGCGCGCCACTTCGGCGACCTGGACTTGCTGCTGGCCGCGAACGCCGCAGAGATCGCGAAGATCCGGGGCATCGGACTCGTGATCGCGCAGGGAGTTGCCGATTTCTTTTCCGATCCGTCGGCCCGCGAAGAAATCCAGCGGTTCCGTGAATGCGGGCTGAATTTCACCGAGCCCCGGCCGGAGACGGCCGGCACCTCGCTCGCGGGAAAGGCGGTGGTAGTCACCGGGACCCTTCCCACACTCTCGCGAAAGGCCGCGACCGATCTCATCGAGGCGCACGGAGGCCGGGTAACGAGCTCCGTGTCCAAGGCGACGAGCTTCGTCGTCGCGGGCGAAGAGGCCGGGGGGAAGCGGGATCGCGCGCGCGCGCTCGGCGTCGAGATCGTCGATGAGGCCGAGCTCTTGCGGCGTCTGGAATCCGGGGATAGTTAGACGCGATGAGCGAGAGACCACCTGCCGGTGTTGTATCGATGCCCCGGGAAGTTCTACATCTGCTGCTCGAGCTCCCGGGCGAGGCCGACATGCAAACGCTTCGCGCGGCAGGCGACGCGGGCGGTGGCGCGCTACTGGGCGCGTTCTCGCAGTGGTCGTCGGACCAGGGCTCCGGTGACCTCACGTCGCTTCCAGTAGAAGCGTTCCGAGAGCTGGCCTGCGGTTTTTTCGAATGGTGCGGCTGGGGGACGACCTCCGTTTCCACGAGCTCCGATACGCTGATCGAAGTGAGCATCACCGATTGCTGGGAGGCGCAGCGCCGGGAGGGCTCGCCATCCGGCTGCCATCTCACGACTGGCCTGCTGCACGGATTCTTCGCGGGGCTCGCCGGCTACGAGCTCGGCGTAATGGAGCTGGAGTGCGCGGGCCTTGGCTCGGGGGGCGCGTGCCGGTTCGTAATCGGAACGCCGGAGATGGTGGACAGCATATATGCGGGTTTGAGCGCGGGCGGATCCTACGAGGAGATTGTCAGCCCGCGGGACTAAGTCTTGGCTGGCGGTAGAGTGTCTTTATAAAGCGGGTTAGGAACGAGCTCTCCGTCCACCAGGACCTCGCGATCCCATGGGAGCACGATCGTGCTCTCGGTCGCCAGTGCGTGAAAATCCGGCTGGTAGCTCCCCGTCTTGAAGCTCACCGCGGTCCGCACTTCGACAGCTCCCGCGTTCACCACCGCGCCAACCGCCAGCCGCATCGTGTCGCCCTGGTCACAAGTTTCGTCCACGATCAGCACACGCTTGCCGCGCACGGCCGCCGGCGCAGCCGAAAGCACTGCGGGCGTCTCGCGCATGGTCTCGGCGCCGAGCCTGCGGCTCACGACGATCGAGCGAAACTCGCGGTGGAGAATCGCCGCCACCACGGCTCCGGGCACGACGCCGGCGGTGGCCACCCCTACCACTATCTCCGGATCGTACGTGCGCGCGACTTTGAGCGCGAGGGCCCGGGACAGCTCGCCGAACAGGGGCCATTCTACGTGGAGGACTCCCTTGGATGGATCGACTTCGTATCGGCGTGGAGACATTTGTCGATTTCCCTCAGGCGTCGTGCGGTAGTGAGCTCTGAAAGCTAGCCGTGAGCCGCTGCTCACGATAGCGGATGTCACGCTCCGGCAATAGCTTAAGTCAATGTCATGGTGGAGCCGCCTCACCGGCGGAGGCTCGAAAAGCGGGGCCAAAGCGCAGCGCGTCGACTACCTGGGCGAAGCCCTCGCGCTCGAACGTCAGGGTGATTACGACGCCGCGTTGACGTCGTACCGGCTCGCCCTGCGCGACCAGCCGAACAACTATCGCGCGCTCCAGAACATGGCCATAGCGTTCTCGAAGACGGGACGCCAGGAAGAAGCGATTCGGGCGTACAAGCGGGCACTCGAGATTCAGCCGACGCTGTCCGGATCGCACTATGGTCTCGCCTTTCTGCTGATCAAGCGCGGGTCGGTGGCGGACGCGGCGTATCATCTCGAAGCGTTTCTCATGGATCCGCCGACAGCGCCGGATGCAGAGCGGTGGATCGCGCACGCGCGTGACACACTCAACCAACTAACCGCGACAGACGGTCGCGCGCAGGGCGGGGACGATCTCGACAGCGTCCCGCCGTCGAAATCCGGAGACTGACGTGGGTCACGTTTTATCCGTCGTCAGCCAGAAGGGCGGCGTAGGAAAGACGACGACTGCCGTGAATCTCGCGGCGGCGTTCGCAAAGCGGGGCATGAAGACGCTGATCATCGATGTCGATCCGCAGGGCTCCGTGCGGTACGGTGTCGGGCTCCGACGCGGACATCCGACCTTCGGATTCGCCGACTATCTCAACGGCGCCCGGCCGCTGCGCGAAGTCATTCTTCCCACGATGCTGCCCTGGCTGCGCGTGATGCTCGCGGGGACGGTGACGGACGAAGCGGACCACATCATGTACCAGCAGCTCGTGTCCGACACGCGCGTGCTGCCCGATCTGCTCGAGACGTCCAAGGCTCGGTGCGAGGTCGTCGTGGTCGACAGCCCGCCGGGGCTGGGACCGGTGACGCGGCGGGTGCTGGAAGGAAGTGATCACGTGATCGTCCCGCTCCAGTGCGAGCCGCTCGCCCTGCAGACCACTCCGCAGATACTGCGCGGCATCCAGGACATCGTGCAGGCGAACGAGAAGCTCACGCTCGACGGGCTGCTGTTGACGATGCACGAACGCGACAACCCCGCGAGCGAGCGCGTAGTCGACTATGTGAGACGCCATCTCCCGGCCAACCTCGTGTTCGACGTGACGATACCGAGAAGCCCCGCCGCCGCCGACGCTTTTGCGGCGGGGCAGCCGGTCGTGCTGCGGACGCCGGCGGACCCCGCGGCGATCGCGTATACCCACCTCGCTTCCGTTCTGGTGGGGCGGTTCGAGTGAACCGAGCAGTCGCAGTGCTCGCCGCGTGCGCGCTCATGCTCGCGTGCACCGACATCGAGACCGGCCCCAACGTCGTGACATCGCTCGAGTTCGAGGCGCTCCCCTTCCCGGCGATCGTCGCCGGCGACACGCTGCGCGACATCAACGGCATTGTGGCGCCTCTTCGCGCATTGGTCTTCAACTCCGACAACGTCGAGATCGCCGGCGCTCCGATCCGGTACGCGGGGCTGGAGTCCGTCGTCACCGTCGACAGCGTCACGGGAATCGTCGTCGCCGGCGCCAAGGCGGATACCGCCACGCGAATCGTCGCGTTCATCGGCGCGCTGCAAAGTGCGCCGCTCCGACTGAGCGTGGTCCCGCGGCCCGATTCGGTCGCGCGGTCCGGCACGATCGATACGCTCAAGTACTCCGTCAGCGATACGACTCAAAACGTCTCCGGCGATCTCGCCGTTCGAGTGTCGAGTCGCGTTGGAACAGGCACCGTGCCGGTCCGGGACTGGATCGTGACGTTCACGCTGCAGACTCCTGCCGATTCGATTCGTGCGCGGATCGTCGGCGAGAACGGGCGGAATTCCGGGGCCGACACTACGTCCACCGCTGGAATCGCTGCACGGAAGGTGCGGCTCTTTCCCGCCGGACTCACCAGTGTGCGCGACTCGGTTGTGGTGCTGGCGCGAGTGCGCTATCGTGGCGCGGAGTTATCGGGCAGCCCCGTGCGACTGGTGCTCCCGGTGCAACCGCGCGTTCCATAGAACAACGAGCTGACATGACCCAAGAGACGCTGGCGCGCGGCGGACCCCGACCGAAACCCGGCACGCTCAACGAGCTTTTCTTCTCGGCGCTCGCGCGAGACCTGCCCGATGCGCTGAAGTTCAAGCGCGACGGGGTCTGGCATCCGATCTCCCACCGCGAGCTAGGCGAGCGCGTCCGTCACGCCGCGCGCGGGCTGCAGATGCTCGGCGCGTCCCCCGGCGACCGCATCGCGCTGCTCTCGGAGAACCGGCCGGAGTGGGCAATCGCGGATTTCGCGTGCCTCACGGCGCGCCTGGTGGACGTCCCGGTGTACCCGACGCTTCCGGCCGACCAGGCCGTGCACGTCCTCCGGGATTCCGGCTCGATCGCCATCTTCGTTTCGACGATCGCGCAGGCGCGCAAGATCGAGTCGATTCGCGGACAGCTGCCCGCGCTCAGAACGGTGATCAGCTTCGTGCCGACCGAGGGTCACGCAGACATGACGCTGGCGGAGCTCGAGGCGCGCGGCAGGCAGAGCGAAACGCAGGAGCACATCGACGCGCATCGCGCGACCGCGCTGCAGGCAAAGCCCGAAGACCTCGCGACCATCATCTACACCGCCGGCACTACCGGGGTACCGAAGGGCGTGATGCTGACCCACAACAATTTTTTCTCGAACGTCGAGGCGTCGCGGCGGGTTCTGCCATTTGTCGGAGAAGACAGCTGCCTCAGCCTGCTGCCGATGTCGCATTCCTTCGAGCGGATGGCCGGCCACTACCTGATGCTCGCACTGGGAATCCGCATCGCGTACGCGGAATCGATCGAGGCGGTGCGCGGAAACATGATGGAGGTCCGGCCGACTCTCCTGCTTGCTGTCCCCCGACTGTACGAGAAGATGTTCGCGTCAGTTCGCGACAAGGCGACCGCCGGCGGCGGGATGAAGCGCCGCGTCTTCCTGTGGGCCCGCTCCGTCGGGGAAAAATGGGCGGACGAAACGCTCGCTGGCCGCGAGCCCGGGCGGGCGCTCGCTCTTCGGTACGCCGTCGCTCAGAGGCTGGTCTTCTCCAAGCTGCGCGCCGCGGTGGGCGGCCGGATCCGCTACTTCGTTTCGGGCGCGGCGCCGCTCGACCCCGAGATCAACAAGTTTTTCTTCGCGGCCGGACTCCCCATCCTCGAAGGCTACGGACTCACGGAGACGTCTCCCGTGATCACCGTGAATCCTCCGGGCAACGTTCGCATCGGCACGGTCGGGCCTCCGATCGACGGCGTGGAGGTGCGAATCGCCGAAGACGAGGAGATTCTGGCACGCGGGCCGAACGTGATGCGGGGCTACTACAACCGGCCGGAAGAGACGAGCGAGGCGATAACCGCCGACGGCTGGTTCCATACGGGTGACCTCGGCAAGCTCGAGGATGGATTTCTCACCATCACCGGCAGGAAGAAGGACATAATCGTCACCGCCGGCGGGAAGAACATCGCCCCGGCGCCGATCGAGAACCGGATGAAGTCGAGCCCCTTCGTGGCGCAGGCCGTCATGCTCGGCGACAAGCGCAAGTTCCCCATCATGCTCATCGTGCCGAACTACGCGACGCTGGAGCGCTGGGCGCGCGAGCAGGGATTGAAGTGGGAGAGCCACAAATCGCTGATCGCGGAGCGAGCGGTGCAGCAGCTGCTGGAGCGGGAGATGGCGACGGCGCTCGCGGGGCTGGCGCAGTTCGAGATGCCGAAGAAGGTCGCGCTGATCGAGCGGGATTTTTCGATCGAGGGCGGGGAGCTCACGCCCAAGCTGAGCATTCGAAGGAACGTGGTGGAGGAGAGAAACCGGGCGGAAATCGATGCGCTCTACGCGGGGCCGGTGCCGACGGAAGGGTAGTTGTCGGTGAACGACAGGGATGGGTAAATGGTCGTAGGTGATGGTTATGGTCAACTGACCGGTTAACGGTTAACGGTTAACGGTTAACGGTTAACGGTTAACGGTTAATGGTCGTTACCAAACACCCAGGACCTACGACCGTTCACCAGTCACCCGTCGTTCACCAGAACCCACGGCCTACGACCAGTTACCCATCGCTGCTTTTATGCCGTTGACCTCGCGCGATCTGCACCGGCCCGCTCGCGCCTCCCCCCCGCCGAGCCGCGACCCACCACCGACCGTCGTGCGCGAGCTTGAGCAACCCGGTCGGAACCGAGGCAGCGGCAGGCGCGACCAGTCGCGCCCCCGCCTTCAACGCGTGCGCCGCACTTTCGAGCAGGCCCGGCGCTCCGGAATCGAGCGCGATTCCGTCCACGGTCTCGCGTGCCATCGGCAGGACGTCGCTGGATCGGACGTGCGACGAGCATCCGTCCGGCTCTCGCGGCGAATTGAGCGCGATGACCGTGCTGCCCATTCCGGAGACCGACGCGGCAGCGCCCGCCCACGTTCCGCCGAGCACCACGACTCCAGGCTCGACAAGGTTGAGGTAAGCCGCGATGCGCGTACCGTCGTCCATCGTCGCATCCGCCTCGTTATCGCCGGCGCTGGACAGCTCGTCGAAGTATGCCACGCCACCTGTGATGGGATATCGAGCCGTGCAGACCGGGCAGCTCAGGAGGCCCTGCACCACGTCCCGCTCTCGCATCTCATGGAACGTCGCCACTAGCCAGCTGTCCTCGTGCGGCCGCGTGCAGCGAAGCATGTCGATGAGCTCGATGAACATCTGGCAGCTCTGCTACGATCTCGTGAGACGAAGCTCGTCGACGTTGGTGTCCGGCGGACGCGTAACGGCATACAAGATCGCGTCCGCCACCGACTCGCCGGTCAGCATCTCGGACCGCGGCGGGAATTCGCCTTCGCCGGCGTCATCCCACAGCGAAGTGTCGGTTGACCCCGGGGAGACCAGCGTGGCGCGGATCCCGCTCCCCTTAAGCTCCGCGCGCATCACTTCGTGCATCGCGCGCGCGCCGAATTTGGTGGCCGAGTACACGCTGTTCCCCTCGAAGATCTTTCTGTCGGCGATCGATCCGATCGTCACGATGTGGCCGCTGCCGCGCTTCCGCATCGCCGGGAGGAACGCATTCACCAGTAGCAGGGGCACGACGAGGTTGAGGCCCACTGACTCCGCGATCGTGGCCGGCTCCATCGCGCCCGCGGCGGCAGTGCGGAACACACCGGCGTTATTCACGAGTATGTCGGGCGCGCCGCCGATCTCGCTCTCCGCGCGTCTCACGCCGGCGTCCATGCTGGCGCGGTCCAGGAGGTCGCACTGCACGGCGATGCCCTGTATCTCAGCGGCGAGGCTGTCGAGCTCCGTGCGTGTCCGGGCCATGAGCGCGACCCGGGCACCCGCTTTCGCGAGGGCGCGCGCGGTTGCCGCGCCGATTCCGCGCGACCCCCCCGTGACGACCGCGGTGCGGCCGGTGAGCGGCTGCCACATGCTAGCCGCCGTTGTAGTGCGCGAGCCGGAGGAACTCGTCGCGCGTCTTGTAGTCGTCGCGGAACACGCCGCTGACCGCCGACGTTATGGTCTTGGAGTTCTGCTTCTGCACCCCCCGCATCATCATGCACAGGTGGTACGCCTCGATGACGACGCCGACGCCCCGGGGCTGCAGGATGTCGGTCAGCGCCTGCGCGACCTGCTCCGTCATGCGCTCCTGTACCTGCAGCCGCCGCGCGAACACGTCGACGACCCGCGGGAGCTTTGACAGCCCGATGATCCTGCCGTTCGGAATGTACGCAACGTGGGCCTTCCCGAAGAACGGAAGCATGTGATGCTCGCACATCGAATACAGCTCGATGTCACGGACCATGATCATGTTGTCGTGTTGCTCCTCGAAGATCGCGTCGCCCACGACGTCCGATACCTCGAGGTCGTATCCGCGCGTGAGCCATTTCAGCGACGCGGCCACGCGTGCGGGGGTCTTGACCAGCCCTTCGCGCCCGGGGTTCTCTCCGATAAGCTCGAGCTGCCGCTTGACCAGCGCCGCCAGCTCCTCGTCCGGCACGTGGACGTCCGTCGCGCTCTCCTTCGCGGAGCGGTCAGCCACCGGTGTACTCGACATAGTTATTCTCGGTCTCCCAGAGGACGAGCCGCGCCAGCCGCGCCGGCTTAACCCGGTCGTTGAGCAGGCGCCAGAATGCGACGATGATGTTCTCCGACGTCGGGATGACGGACTCCATGAAATCGACGTCCAGATTGAAGTTGCGGTGATCCACCTTGTCCACGATCTCCCGCTCGACTATTTGCTTCAGGGCGCCGAGATCGAAGACGTAGCCAGTCCGGTCATCGATGTCACCTTCGACCGACACATCCAGGATATAGTTGTGACCATGCCAGTTCGGGTTGTTGCACTTCCCGAAGATGGCGGCGTTCTCCTGGTCGGAGAGCGCCGGATTGTGGACGCGATGCGCCGCATTGAAGCGTAAGCGGCGCGTGACTGTCACCCGGGGCATGTTGGCCGTAGTATATCAGCGCAAAAGAAACTCCGCCGGACGCTGGGCGCCGGCGGAGTCCAAGAACTGGGAACGAAGAGGTTTTTTGAAGCCCAATCGAATGTATGAGGTCCTCATCCATGCCTTCCGTCTTCCCCGCACTGGGGCGTGACGTCAACACAGCTTATCGAACCCACTCAATGGACTTATCGGCTCAAAAAATGAGCTCTCCGCCCCACCTGCAAACCCTGATTCTACCATGAAACCTACGGATGTGCCGCGCCCCAGTCAAACGAAATCTCACGCACTTCCGGCGTTGATTTCCGGCGCGCTGATGCTCGCGATTTGGGCCTTTGTAACAATCACGACGGTCGCGCCGGGATGGATCCACATCCTCCTTACGGCCGGCGTGTTTCTCCTGATTTACGGCATCGCCGCGCGCGACGATTCACGCCCGCCGCGGCCGCGGAGCTGACATCTACCGCCCGGGGCCAGGATACGGGGAGGTGAAGACAAGCTCCGCTACAGCCGTCGCGGAGCAGCCTCTCGCCATCGCGACGGGGCGAGAGAAGCCCGTGCTCGTCACCGGCGCCGCGGGGCTCGTCGGCGTTCATACCTGCGCCGAGCTCGTGCGGCGCGGATGGAAAGTACGCGCGCTCGTGCGAAATGCGGCGAAGGGCGCGTCGCGGCTCGGTGAGCACAAGCTCGAGCTACGGGTGGGGGACATGCGCGACGAGCGCGCGCTGGCGTCCGCTCTCGAGGGCACCTGCGCCGTGGTGCACCTCGCGGCCGTAGCGATAGAGACCGGAAAGGACAGCTACGAATCCACGAACACCGAAGCGACGCGCACGCTGCTGCGACTCGCCGCGAGAGTTGGCGCGACGCGATTCATCCACATGTCGCAGAACGGCGCTTCGTCGAGCTCGCCGTACAAGTTTCTCCGGAGCAAGGGGCTCGCCGAAGACGCTGTGCGTGACAGCGGCCTCAAATGGACTACGCTCAAGCCCTCGGTCATCTTCGGGCCGCAGGACGAGTTCATCAATGTCCTCGCCCGGATGATCCGCCTCAGTCCGCTCGTGTTTCCACTTCCCGGCGGCGGGCGGGCGCGTTTTCAGCCGGTATCCGTGCGCAACGTGGCCGGCGCGATCGGAGTCGCGCTCGACCGGGACGACACCATCGGCAGCGCGTACGGACTGGGCGGACCCGCGCCGCTCTCTCTGCGGGAGATGACGGAGCGAATCCTGGTCGCGATGCGTACGCAGCGAATGCTGGTACCCGTGCCGGTGGCAGCGCTGCGCCCGCTAGTCGCGATCATGCAGCGGGTGGTACCGAAGCCGCCGGTGACGACAGGGCTGCTCGACCTTCTGTCGATCGACAACACCGTGCCCGACAACCACATCAAGCGGACTTTTGGAATCGATCCCCTTCCGTTCGCGCCCGAGGAGATCGGCTACGTTCGCGGCGTGACCTTCAGGAATGCGATCAAATCAATGTTCTGACCGTCGTACCCTTGGCAGGCAAGTTCAAGAACAGGGATGGGTAAATGGTCGTAAGTGATGGTTTTGGTTAACCGACGGGTCGACGGTTGACGGTTAACCGTTGTGGGCTATCACCCTCGACCTACCACCGTTCACCCTCAACCGAGCAGTTAACCACAAACCAATACCTACAACCAGTTACCCATCCCTGTCGTTGATCTAGCTGGGGGGGGATTAAATCTCCCAATTCGACAGCACAACCCCCGACTTCGGAACCACCTCACCGTACCCGTCAACCGTCATCCGCAAATCCGTCCACCGTACCTTCGCCCCCTGCGCGATCAGGAACCGGTACGCGCTGGCGTGCGCACCCTGCACCCGGATGGACATCGTGCGAGCTCCGATCTTCCGCGCGTAGGCCGCAAGATCCACCACGAGCCGCGCGAACGCGTCGTCGTCGCGGGCCACCAGCTTCAGCACCCGCATCTCCTCCCGCGCGCGGCCTTCCACGAGAGGCGCGGAATGACAGAGCGCGAACGCCCTGAGCTCCGACCCGGCGTAGCACAGCAGCGTGTCGCCCAAACCGAACTCGTGGGTAAGTCGCAGCTCGCGCGTGAAATCGTACCCGGGGCACAGCGCCGCGAGCAGATCCGCGCACTGGTCGATGGCGCCGTCCCGCTCGTGCGCACTCAGATGACTGAGCTCCACCATCTTCGTCGCGCCGAGCGCGGACGGGAGCGTCAGCGTGATCGTCAGGTGTCCGGGGACAAAATCGAGCGCCGAGTAAAAGCCGATATTGTCCATCGTGCGCGGCATCGTCTCGAGACCGATCACCCGCGCGCCGCGCGCCTGAAGCCAGTCAACTCCATGCGTGACAATCGCCTTTCCCGCGCCCCGACCCTGATAGGCCGACGCCACCGCGAGCGGCCCCATCCATCCCTCGGTGCCGGAAGCGTGCACGAGGTTGAAGGCGGCCATCTCCCCGTCCTGCCCCCGCCACAGCACCGCGCCGCGCGCCGCGTCCGCGATGGCGTACCTCCACATCTGCGGATTGAGACCCGGCACCCGCACGCTGACCATGCCGTCCTTCCGATAGCGCTCGGTAAACACTTCACTGAAGAGGCCGTTCAGATCCGGGATGTCCTCATCTGTGATGGGGATGGGGCCATCCAGCGCCCGCGCATCCCTCCACCCGCGGACCGCCGACATCAGCTCGCGGCGGCGATCGGTTCGAGCACTGGGAGCCCGGCGAGCGCGGCCGCCAAATCGTCGCTCGGCGCGCTTTCCTCGACGCGCGACGATCCGCTCCCTTCGTCGTAGCGCACCGAGATGACGCGGTCCAGCCCCTCGCGCACGGACTCGATGTGCGTGATCAGGATCACCTGCTCGAACCGGTCGTGCAGACGGCGGAGAAGATTGATGACGTTGTGCCGCCGCGCTTCGTCGAGCGATCCGAAAATCTCGTCGAGCACCAGCAGCGAGAATGGCTGTCCCGCGCGCTCGGCGATCATCTGCGAGATCGCCAGACGCAGCACCAGATGCGCCACGTCTTCCTCTCCGCCGGAGATCACCGGCTTCGGAACCCCGTCATCCAGCACCGTGAGGTCGTAATCGTTGGTGAGCTCGAGCTCGGAGTAGCGGGAGTCCGTGAGCTCGGCCATGAATCCGCTGGCGAGCTCGGACAGCTCCGGCCGGAGCTGGGCATTCAGGTCGCTCCGAAGGTCCGAGTACGCGCGGTCCAGCTCGTCGTGGATTCGCCGGGCGCGCTTCAGCGCTGACAGCTTCTCTTCGCGCTTCGCGAGCTCCGTCGCGGCCTCGCGCGCGGAATCGGCTGAAGCATTCGCCGCTCGAAGCTCACCCTCGGCTGTAATGCGCTGAAGCTCCGCGACGCGCGCGGCCCCCGTGGCGCGCTCGTGCTCGACCTTCGTCGCGAGATACTCCTCCTCCGAGAACGCGATCTTCGCCAGCGCCGCCCGCAACTCCTGAGACCTGCCGCGATGAGCGACGAGCATCGCGGCCACCTCGTCATACTCCGTCCGGATCTGGGGCTCCCGCTCGGCGAGCGCCGCGAGCCGCTCCACGCGCACGGCCAGCGGCGTGAGCTCCTCGATCTGCGCGCGAACGCGCGCGTGCTCCGCCGCGTCGAAACCTTCGGGCATCGCGGCTATCTCCTGTACCAGCTGCGCCTGCCGCTCCTCCTTGTCCGTCAGCTCCCGCGCGACACCGGTCAGCTCCAGCACGGCGCTCTGCACCTTCGCGAGCTGGCGCTCCAGCGCGCCGACTTCCTGAGCCGCGGTGCGCCTGGCCTCGTCGAGCGCCTTTATGTCCTCCGGCATCCCGTCGAGCTCTTCCATCCGCTTGCGGAAATACTTGCCGTCGGAAGTGAGCGCGTCCATCTGCTCGGTGAGACTCTCCACGACTCTGGCGAAATTCTCGCCCAGCGCGCGGCTGCAGGTGGGGCACGCGCCGTCGGGTCCGAGGTCGGCAAGAATCCGCAGCTGCTCCTTGATGTCCCCATGCTGCCGGAGCAGCGCCTGTCTCTTGGTCTGCGCCTCCTGCTTGTCGCGCACCCACTCAGTCCGCCGCGCCTCCAGCTTCCCTTCCACTTCCTCCAGCGTCGCGCGGTGCTTCTCGAGCGCCAGCGTGACCGTTTCTTCCTGCTCGGGCGCAAGAGCAATGCGTGCTTTCTTGGCGGTCAAGCGCTCAATCTCGGTCGCGATCTCGCGTGACTGCTCCGCCAAAGTCCGGCGTCTGCCTTCCTCGCGATACAGCGAATCCAGCCGCTGCAGCTCGATAGTCAGCGCAGGCAGACGCTCGGTCCGAAGACGGAGGTCGTCGAGCTCCGCGCCTGCCTGCACGATCTCGTTCAGGTCCGCGCCGATCCGCTCGCCACGCGCGAGCAGTGACCGCTCTTCGGTTTCCGCCACCTGCATCTCGCCCGTCGTCTTCTGCAGGGCCTCGCGCGCCTCCTGCGCCGCGGCCCATCGCGGAAGGATCTGCTGAAACGCAGCATCGCACTCCACGTGCACGCGCCTTCTCTCGGTGGCGAGTCTCGCGCTGTCCGCCGCGCGCTTGCCCGCCTCCGCCAGCGTGCGCGCCACGACGTCGGGATCGGGCATCCCTGCGCGCAGTCCCGACATCTCCGCGAGGATCGTCTTGCGACGCTCGCGCACCAGGTCCTGCGCGGTGCGCAGCTTCTCGTAGCCCAGCACCCGCGAGAGAAAATGAGCGCGCTCCGTTGGCTTCATCGAAGCCATGACGCTCAGCTGCTTCTGGTCCGTGAAGTACGTGTTGAAAAATTCGACGCGGGTCATTCCCAGACGGCGCTGGATGAACTCGTTCACGCCCGTCTTCGTGTTCGCGACCGGATTTGCGTCGTCGTTGACGTACACTTCGGCGCGCGACATCTCGCGATTCACCCGGTAGCGCTGGCCGGAAAGCTCGAAATCCAGAACAACTTTGACCTGCGCGCGCTCGCCCGCGCGCTGAAAGCGGATCGTCTCGAGCTTGTCGCGCTGCGCGCCGGTGCCGTACAGGCACCAGGCGATCGCTTCGAGGATCGTGGTTTTCCCCGCGCCGTTCGGCCCGATCACGCCCGTGATGCCGGTGCCGAACTCGATGCTGGTATCTGCGTGCTGCCTGAAGTTCACCAGCTGGAGACGATTGATCCTCATGCGGGACCGTCCGCGAACACCGGCTGCTCGACTGCTTCGGCCTGCGTGAGATAGTCGAGCCCCGCCGCTATCAACTCCTCGCGATCGATCTCGGAATCGATCGGGCGGCTCCGCAATCCGTCGCGTACGAGTTCAGCGAGCGACGCGCTCCTGCCGGGGGCGGCGTTGCCATGCACCCTGATGACTTCCGGACGCCTGGGGTCGAGATGAAAATGCAGCGCGCGCCGCTTGTATTCGCGAAGCGCCTTGTGATCCAGCTCCCGCGCCACGTGCCGCGCGACGTCTCTGGCGACGAGCCGCACGATCGCGTCGTCGATCGGCAGCTTGGACCCGTCCACGCGGTCGCGGATCGCCTGATCCATCTCGCCCGCCGTCATGCCGCGCGCGTCGAGCTGCGGAAGATCGATGACCGGGCGGGTCTCGATCGGATGAAAAGTCTGCTTCCCCGTGTCGAGATCCCATTCGATGAATCCCTTGCCAGGCTTGCCCACCCTTGATTTGGGCGCAGCCGCCCGCCACGCCGCGCCATCGAGCCCCGCTTCCTCCGCGATCTCGCCCCAGATGTTCGTCGTCGTATACTCGAGCGAGCCCGAGTAGAAAGCATTCGGGGCTATCTCACGCCATGCGTGATAATGTCCGAGCGCCACATAATCCCAGTTTTGCGCGCCCAGCTGCTCGCGCGTGACCTCCAGACCTTCCCGCGCATGCCCGCCCAGGTGCGGCGGGTACAGTCCCTCCATCACTCCATGCATCATCAAGACGTTGTACCGCGCTTTGCCATGCGGTCGCAGCGGCGGGACCTCGGCTGCGTCGATTTTGGGGACGGCGAGAATGGAGAGATCGCGGTCCTTGAATGGCAGCACCTCGGGAGTCGAGTCGACGACCACGATGCCCAGCGGCTTGAACAGCTTGAGGAGGCAGCCGGTCTCCGTCGTGCGCGGCGTATCGTGATTGCCGGCGATCATCACGACCGTGGCGTCCGGCAGCATCTGCACCAGACGCGACAGCTGCTTGAATGCGTGGATGATCGCGGGGTTGGTGGGCCGCACGTTGTGGAACACGTCCCCGGCAAAGAGCACGACATCCGGCTGGAGCTCGATGGTCTTGTCGATGGCCTTCCGAAACGCGAGCGCGACGTCGCTCTCCCGTTGATTGATTCCCATCGGCGTGAAGCGTTGATACTGACGGAAACCGAGATGCATATCCGCCAGATGAACCAGTCTCATGAACCTCGCATGGCGCGGAGTCGCTGCGTGACTTTCATCTGCACCTGCGCCGCCTGGCTTCCGGGTTGTCCCGCCGTGATCACCGTGCGCACGTTCAGCACAAGGTACGTGTCGGTGATCCAGCCGAGCCTGCGGTCGAGCTGCATGCGGCCCGAGAGCGTGCCGGTGCTGCGCTGGGAGCCACCACCGCGGCTGGGGGTGCCGATCCTGCTGAGCGTGCCGTTCATCGTGATGTATGCAATATCGCCATTCCCGCTCAGCGAATCGAGTCTGAAATTCGCTTGCACGCGGGCCATTCCTCCGGATCCAATGCCGATGGGGAGGTCGAGGCTCCGCGTCCACCGGCCGCCCACATTGACCGCCGCATCCGGCAACATTGGTGGCGTCGGCGCGAAAAAGGGCGACGTCTCGCCGTCGTGCTCGCCGGTATCGATTACCTCCATCCCGCCATCGAGCTTCACGATCATCGTCATCCTCGCCCCTTCCACCGGCCGCGGCGTGGCAGCAAGCCGCGTCCCGCTCATCGGCGCGATCGCTACGGAATCCGTCACCGCGAGCACGAGGGTGCCCGACACGAGCCGGCGCAGCGGAATCGCCCGAGTCCGCATGTGCGTCGACCCGATCATCGACTTCGGGCCGGCGCCGGAGGCTTCAGGCGAAGAGCTGTTCATCTCGATCTCCTGATCGAGCTGCATGTGAATCGTGTCGCCGACCTGGGGGCGTATCTCCAGGCGTACGCGCTGGGCGGAAGCCGGGACCGCGACGAGCAGCCCTGCCAGCGCCAGAACGCGCCGCACCCCCCGCGCGCGGACGCGCAGCGACGTCACGTCAGAACCCATACGGATCGTCGCCCACCGGAAGCTTGATGCTCACCGGCCGCTGCTTCGGCGCTTCGGCCCGCACAGGAGCCAGCGGGCGCATGCGCGACGCGAAAAACGCCTTCACGTCGCGGGGGTGCGCGAGCACCGTCGCGTTCCGCGCCTGAATCACTTCGTCGTCCTCGCGGAGCGCGATCTGCTGCTTGACCCACTCGAGCGAGATCGACGGGTCGAGGACCCGCAGCGAGCGAGTGACGGCGGCGTCGAGCGAGACCTCGGCGGCCTGCGGAAAAAGCTCCACGCCTTCCCTCCCCTGCATCACCGCGGGACGCGGGAAGCGTATGAACACCGGCTGCGTGAAGTGCGGGTGCCGCACCATCAGCTGGCCCTTCTCCAACGTGGAGAGTTTGGTCTTGATGGCCTGGCTCAACACCGCGTACCCCGGTGCGGCGAGCTCGTCGGCGTCCATCCTGCCGAACAGCGACGTCCCCGAATTGCCCACGACGCGCCGGTGCACCTGCGAGCGGAACTGCTGCGCGCCGAATAGCACGAGGCCGAGGTATCTCCCCCGTTCCGCGATGTCGAGCAGCATTTTTCTGACATAGGTCTCCGGTCCCTCGGTCGCGGCGTACTTGTTCAGCTCGTCGACGAAGACGACGACGTGATCCACGCCCAGGTTCCGGCGCTCGAGGTGCTCGCGGAGCTTCGAGACTATGCGCGTAAAGATCAGGTCCTGGGCGTCCTCCTCCAGGAGTGCCACGTCCACTACATACACTCCGCGGTCCTCGAAGCTCCCGAAAGGAAGGTCGCTGACCGTGCCCTCCGCCGTGACGAGCCCGGCGCACCTGAGCGCAATGTTCGTGAGCCTGTTGCGAACCTTCCTGATGGTGGCCACGTGATGGGTGCGATAGCTCTCGGAGTTGGCCTCCTCGAGCATCGCCAGCACATCGCGGAACCACTCGTCCAGCTCCGCGAAGGAATCCACCTTGTACCTGCGCCTAGCGAGGCGCTCGTCGCGGAATTCGCGGCCCGCGATCTTGTCGCGGATGAAGTCGATGACCGCGTCGGCCTTGGCGTCGACGTCGTCCTTGTTGAGCAGCACCTCGGCGTACTGCAGAACTTCCCGCAACCCCCACGTCAGCGGCTGGACGTTATGCAGCAGCGCGTCGTTCGAGCGCAGCGTATTCAGGTTGTAGCCGCCTGCGTCGTACGCGGCGTAGTAACGCACGTTGTCGAACGGCTTCGCGGGTACCCGCATCTTCTCGTACATCGCTTCGTCCGCCGGCTCGATCCTGCCGGGCTGGTCGAGGTAGCAGAGATCCGGCCCCTTCACGTTGAACGCGACGGCGGCGATCGTGCCCTTCTCCTTCGGGAAATGGGTGAACAGCGAAGACAGCAGCCACTCCACTGCGCTCGTCTTGGTCGCCAGCCCTGAGACACCGGTGATGTTCAGGTGGGCGGCCTCGGGCCCGACGAGGAAATCGGCGTCGAGGTAGATCGGCGCGTCGGTCCCGCCCGCGTGATAGATCCCAATCGGAATCCCGGTGCTCGCCCCGTCACGCAGGTAGCTGTCCATTCGCAGCGCGACGGCAACGTCGTTCTCATCCGCGAGAAACACCGAGCCCATCGGCACCGGCTGGAGCGGCTCCTCGGGAATCATCCGCAACACCGCGGCGGTATACAGCCGGATCTCGGTCCTCTCGGTGGGCGCGAAGCCGGCGCTCGACGGCTCGCCGTCGTGGCCCAGCACGTCGTGCATGGGAGAAACGAGATCGCTGTAGCTGAAACCTTCGATCACCGCGCCGTAGATCTTCGGGAGCTGGCCGTCAACGGGATGCTCGCCGTCCACGCGCACGATCGTCCCGATCCCGACCGGAGACGTGACCGCAGTCCAGAAATGGAACTGGTGCGGCGTGTTGGGTCGCCGCTCCGTGGCCACGACTCTGCCGAGCGCCTGCCCGGTCACGCGATCGCCCTCAGGAATTCTTCGGAATTGCGCACGCCGTAGCTCATCTTGTCCCACCGGCCGTCGGGCAGCGCGAGCGGCGCGCCCTCCGCGAGCACCCAGCGCGAGATCCGGTCGACTTCCTCTGCAGTGGTCACCGTCGCGCACGCCTCGATGCGCACTAGACCCCATGTGGCATCGTGGCCACGGTTGTCACGCAGACGCAGGTACCAGCTGGTCACCTGCGCGCGACCGCCGCTTTCAATCCGGAAGGGAGTCGTCCGCTCACCCTGCGCAAGACCGAGCACCAGCTCCAGGTCGGGGCCATCCGCATGAATGGTGTTGTGAGTCTTGACCACACCGACGGCGAGCGCCGAAGAAGCAACGCGCGGGTTGGAAGCGATCCCGCCGTCGATGCAAATCGGCTCATCACACGCCGCGCACCACGCCTCCGCGAGCGCGGACTCGAGCCGCTCGCGATCCCGCCGCACCGACTTGATCGCGCTCTCGAGTAGCGCGGCCGGGTGCCTCGATGGGAGCTCTCCCAGCGCCGCGTCAGTCGTATCGACCACGCCGAACGTCGCATCGCCCTCGAACGACAGAGCGGGCGCGTATGCGAATGGCAGATACAATCGCCGCTCGACGCGCGGAGCGCTGCCCGTCCAGGCTATCAGCCTACGATCGACACGGGCACGGACTCCTGCAGCCACGATGCCGAGCACGATCGGTACTCCACCGTGTCGTGCGACGATCCTCACGCTCTGAGTGCCGTCGAGGAAGGCGGCGAATCGAGCTTCCGGCTCGCCCTGAACCGTCTCCGCGCGCATCCGGCTTCCGTCGAGCGTTGGAGCCGCCGACAGCTGCGGTGGATCAGTGCGGGGAAAGGCCGGGTCCGACAACGGTCCCGCCTCGACCGCGTCGACGCCAGGAAGAATCCGCTGTATGAACCGGAGCGCCGCGCGGCTGGCGGCGTCGGGGCCGGGCTGCGGGAGCGCCACTTACCGTCCCGCCTTCACTCGACGCCGATATCCCAGGCCTGCTCCAGATCCTTCTTCGAGTACGCGCGGAACGAGGTCAGCGTTTGCGTGTTCACCAGTCCGGGAACGGAGGGGAAATGCTCCGTCACCACGCGCGCGACGCCCTCGTAGTCCGGGACCTCGATCATGGCCACGAGATCCCACTCGCCGGACACAGAATATACCTGCGAAACGCCCTCGATTCCCGCGAGGCTCGTCGCGCACTGTGGAATGAGTCGGGGCTCGGCTTTGATTAGAACTATCGCGGTTATCATGCGGACGCTGGGTGGTAGATTCCTAACATTATCCGGCAGCATCGGACCACGCTATGAATGTACGGCAACCACACAAATGACAGACGAGAAAAACCAGGACGAAGCGGCAACCACCAGCTCGCGGTCCCAGAACATCGTTCGCGTCCTGCCGCGGGACTGGAGCTCCCTGGGGGAAGTGATCACCCCGTCGATGGAGCGCATAGACGCCACCGTTGGGCAGACGCAGCTCCTCGTCATCACCCCCGATCCGGCCAGCACCTTCGCCGTGGTTCGCGGTGCGTTCGAGCGATTTGGGCCGATCGGCATCGACCTTTTCCCGGCAACCTCTGAGAACCGGGCCGCCCGGATCATGGCTGGCGTGCCTGTGCCCGCGGTGGCCGGACCGCCGGCAGTGTTGCGCGCCCTGGTGGGGAGATCCGTCCTGCGACTCGACGGGGTCAAGTCGGTGTTGTTCGCCTGGATCGAAGACATCCTGGAGCCAGGCAACGACCAACTCGCGGCGCTCGAGGCAATACTCGGCGAGCTACCCGACGACGTCGCGAAGACGATGGTTGTGCGGGAGGTCACTCCGGCGGTTCAGGGCTTCATCGACCGGTACATGTTCCGCGCGCGGCGCTCGGTTGCCCCCGCTGAGGCCGAAGAGCTTGCGCCAATGGCGATGGAGTACGTAACCACTCCGTCGGCGGCGCGACCTGCCTCGCTCTGGCGTCTGCTCGACGATCTCGATCCTCCGTCCGCCGTCATCGTTGCCCGACATCCGGAGTCCGAATCGGACGCGAAGCGCGCGTTGGCGCAGCTCGGCTATCTCCGCGCCGACGATGCGGTGCGTGTCGCCTCGGTCCCGGCGGGAGAGAACGTCCACACAATCATCTTTTACGATCCCCCGCTATCCGCGGGCGACATCGAGGCAGCGCGAGCGGTGACAGCCGCGCGAGTCATCGTATTCATCGACCCGCGCGAGATCGGGAGCCTGAAGCAGCTGTCCGGAGGAATCGCTCGACCGCTCGTGCTTGGCGACTCGGTGCGCCTGGCGCGCCGGAAGGACGATGCGATGCGTGGAGAGCTGAAGAAGATTCTCGACGACGGCATTGCCTTCAGGGAGATGACCGCGCTGGAGCCGCTCCTGGAGCAATACGACGCAGTAGAAGTCGCCGCTTCGCTCTTGCGACTGCTCGAGCGTGAGCGCGAGGGAGCGCTTGCCATTATCCCTGCTGCGCCAAAGGCACCTCGCCCAGGACCCGGCGTTCCGCCTGACCGAACGGCTCCGCGGCCTGGCTCTCCGCGTCCCGACCGGCGACCGCCCTCCACCGATCGAGCCGGTCCACCGCGGGGCCGGGACGACAGGCCACCGCGGCCCAGGGACGACCGACCGCCCCGGGGACGGGACGACCGACCGCCCCGGGATCGCGG
>JACDCY010000096.1 GCA_013817305.1 Gemmatimonadaceae bacterium
GGCCCGTCTTAGCGAGCGCAGTTGCGAGCGTAGGGCCAGCGGGCCGGCCACCCGGCCAGTCACGACCAGCGCGCCTACTGCCTCAACGCGTCTTTTTTGGCGACCCGCGGTCCGACTTTCGGCGGAGCAAGCCTGGACGTGTAGTCCCGCTCGACTGGACCAGTATAGATCTGCCGCGGCCGCGCGATCTTCTGCTCCTTGTCGAGCAGCATCTCCTCCCACTGCGCGAGCCAGCCAGACATCCGCGCGATCGCGAACAACACCGTGAAGAATTCCGTCGGGAAAGCCATCGAGCGGTAGATCAGGCCGGTGTAGAAATCCACGTTCGGATAAAGCTTGCGCGACACGAAGTACTCGTCCGACAGCGCGATCCGCTCGAGCTCGAGGGCGATCTCCAGATCCTTGTCCATGCCAACGATCTTGAACACGTCGTCGGCCAGCTTTTTCACGATCGTGGCCCGCGGGTCGTAGCTCTTGTACACGCGGTGGCCGAAGCCCATGAGCCGCTGGCCCTTGCCGCCCTTCACCTCTTCGATGAACGCGGGAACGTTCTTCGGATGTCCGATCTCGCCGATCATTCGCAGCACCGCTTCATTCGCGCCGCCGTGGAGCGGACCGAACAGCGCCGCGATCCCCGCGGACATCGCCGAGAATGGGTCGACGTGCGATGAGCCCACCGCGCGGACCGCGCTGGTCGAGCAATTCTGCTCGTGGTCCGCGTGCAGGATGAACAGGATCTCGAGCGCGCGCACGAACACCGGGTTGGCTTCGTACTTGGGCTCGCTCATCCGGGCGACCATCGACAGGAAATTCTCAACGTACGACAAATCGTTGTCGGGGTACACGAACGGGAGCCCCTTCACATGGCGGTACGAGAACGCCGCAATCGTCGGGACCTTGGCCAGCAGACGAATCATGGAGATGTTGCGCTGGTCGGGATCGAAGATGTTTCTGGAATCGGGATAGAAGGACGCGAGCGCCGCGACCGCGCTGTTGAGCATCGCCATCGGATGCGCGTCGTACCGGAACCCTTCCAGGAACTTCCTGATGTTCTCGTGGACGTACGTGTGGTACGTGATGTCGTGCACGAAGGAGTCGTACTCCTTCTGATCCGGGAGCTCTCCATGGCGGAGGAGCCAGGCCACTTCGAGAAAATTGGCGCGCTCGGCGAGCTGCTCGATCGGGTATCCGCGGTAGCGGAGGATCCCCTTGTCACCGTCGATATAGGTGATCGAGCTCCGGCAGGCCGCGGTATTGAGAAACGCGGGATCGTAGCTCACGAGTCCGCCGCCGTCCTCGTCTCCGCTCGGAATCTTCTTCAGGTCCGTCGCGCGGATCGAGCCGTCGGTGATGGGAAAGCTGTGCTTTTCGCCGGATCTCGTGTCCGTGACTTCCAGCGCGCTCGCTTCGGTCTTTGCGGATGCCTCGGTCGTACCAGACTTCGCCATAATGTTCCCAGAGATGGGGTGCCCTGCAATTTAGCCAGGGGCGCCGTGCGGGGCGGAACCCCGCCGACATACATTGCATATCAGATTCGGACTCCTTCCCCTTCGATTATGCGCAGCCCACTTCGTTCTTCGACGTTGATCCTTCCCTTTCTGGCCGCCGCCCAACTGGCAGGCGCCCAGGGGACGCCGCTCAGCTACCCGCCCGCGCGGCAGTCCGACCAGGTCGACGCCCTGCATGGTGTCGCCGTCGCCGACCCATACCGGTGGCTGGAAGACACGGACTCCCCGGAGACCCGGGCGTGGATCGACGCGCAGAATGCGCTCACCTTCGGGTGGCTCGCGGGCATACCGGAGCGGCCGCGCATGACCACGCGCCTCACCGAGCTGTGGAACTACGCCAGGTTCGGCGTCCCCTTCAAGGAAGGTGGACGATACTTCTGGTACGAGAACAGCGGCCTGCAAAACCAGAGCGTGCTGAACGTGCAACAGGGACCCGCTGGGCGACCACGGCTGCTGCTCGACCCTAACACGCTGTCGAGCGATGGCACTGTTGCGCTGACCACCTCGGTGCCATCGGAGAACGGCCGGCTCCTGGCGTACGGCGTCGCGAAAAGCGGGTCGGACTGGCAGGAGATCCGGGTACGCGACGTGGATACCGGGCGCGATCTGGCGGACACCGTGCGCTGGGTGAAGTTCTCCGGCGTCTCGTGGACGAAAGACAACAAAGGATTCTTTTATTCGCGCTACGCCGAGCCTGTTGCAGGGAACCCGCTGTTGAACGCAAACAAATTTCACAAGCTGTTCTACCACCGGATCGGCAGGCGGCAGTCTTCCGATGAGCTCGTATACGATCGGGCCGACCAGCCTGGCTGGCGATTCAGCGGCGAAGTATCGGATGATGGTCAGTACCTGATCATCCGTGTGAGCGAAGGCAGCGCCGGGAGCAACCGGCTCTATTTCAAGGATCTCGCGTCGCCCGGCCGGCCACGAATCAACGCCCCGGTCGTTCGCCTGATCGACCGGCTCGAAGCATCGTACGAGTTCGTCGGAAACAACGGGACCGAGTTCGTTCTCCGAACCAACAAGAGCGCGCCCCGCGAGCGGCTGATCGGCGTGGACATCGACAACGCGCGCGAAGAAAACTGGCGCACGCTCATTCCCGAATCGAAGGACCTCCTCCAAGCCGCGGAGTTCGTGGGTGACCGGCTGGTGACGCGCTATCTCCAGGACGCGCAGGCTTCGATCCGGTTCTATCTGGTGCCCGATGAAGCGCTGCGTGGTGCGGGCCGCCCGCAGGGACAGGGCGGCACGCGGCGAGCGGGAGCCGGCTCCACCATCTCCGGCGGCTCGCGCGGCGGACCTTACCGACTCGAGCGCGAGCTGCAGCTGCCTGGTCCGGGAATGGCAAGCTTCAGCGGTGACCGGGGCGACCGTGAAATGTTCTACTCCTTCACCTCGTATCTGTATCCCTCGACCGTCTTTCGCTACGACATCCGGACCGGTGTGAGCACGACGTTCCGTGCCCCGCGCGTGGACTTCGATCCGTCGCTGTACGAGACGAAACAGGTTTTCTACCAGAGCAAGGACGGGACGCGCGTGCCGATGTTCATAACGGCGCGCAAAGGCCTCGCGCTCGACGGAAACAATCCAACTATTCTCTACGGCTACGGCGGGTTCAATATTTCGCAGACGCCCGGGTTCTCGATATCGAATCTGCTCTGGCTCGAGATGGGTGGCGTGTACGCGGTTGCCAATATTCGCGGGGGCGGTGAATACGGCCGGGAATGGTACGAGGCGGGCACGCTAGCGAGGAAGCAGAACGTGTTCGACGACTTCATCGCCGCCGCGGAGTACCTCCAGCGCGAGCGGTACACCTCGCCGCGAAAGCTCGCTATCTCGGGCGGATCCAACGGCGGGCTACTAGTCGGAGCGGTGTTGAACCAGCGGCCGGAGCTGTTCGGCGCGGCGCTGCCCGCCGTCGGGGTGATGGACATGCTCCGCTTTCACAAGTTCACCATCGGGTGGGCGTGGACATCGGACTACGGCTCCCCGGACAAGCCGGACGAGTTCCCTGCGTTGCGGGCGTACTCGCCGTTGCACAACATCCGCAGAGGCGGGCGATATCCCGCCACGTTGATCACCACCGCAGACCACGATGACCGCGTCGTTCCCGGCCACTCCTTCAAGTACGCCGCGGCCCTCCAGGCGGCCCAGGGCGGACCGGCGCCGATCCTCATCCGGATCGAGACCAAGGCCGGTCACGGCGCGGGCAAGCCGACGTCGAAGCAGATCGAAGAGGCCGTCGACAAGTTCGCGTTCCTGGTGCGGGCGCTCGGAATGTCGCCGACGCTGCAGTAGCGCCGCGTGCCGGCTTTCGATTCGATTCTCGAGGTCGTTCGCGTCGCGACCATCTTCGTGGTCGCCGTGTTCGCCGTCATCTGCCTCGTGGATTGGGCGGTACGCACGCGTCGGATCAACGCGTTCAATCCGATCGCGCGATATTTCCGCTCCACGATCGATCCGTTCATCGCTCCGGTCGAGCGGCGCGTCGTGCACGCCGGCGGTTCGCCGACCGCGGCGCCATGGTGGGCGCTCGTTGCCGCGGTAATTGGCGGGGTTCTCCTCCTCAGCCTGCTTGGCTTCATTCGGAATCAGGTCCTGATCGCGTCGCTCGCCGCCAACGAGGGAGCGACGGGCGTGTTCCGGCTCCTCATTCTCTGGACGTTTGCGATCCTCAGGCTGGCGCTGCTCGTGCGCGTGCTCAGCTCGTGGCTTCCGATAAACCCCCGCTCGCCCTGGCTGCGTTGGTCGTTCGTGCTCAGCGAGCCGATTCTGCGCCCGCTGCGTCAGATCGTCCCGACGCTCGGGCCCGTGGACATCACTCCCATCATCGCATACTTCCTGCTCGGCTTTCTGGCCCGCATCCTCATGGGATCGCTCTAGCGCTTCCGCGTTTGTTGGGCTGTCACGATCGTTCACCGCGGGTCGCGATCGAAGGATGCGCTCCTACGGGGTAGGCAAGCGGATCGTCACGGTCGTCGGCTCGGGAGCGGCGCCCACAGGTGCGATGGTCACGTGCGCGAGCACGCTGTCGCGTACGGTCGCAGGGATATTGACTCCGGCGGACCGCGGATCAGCGGCGTGAACGAACAGGCTCGTGGTGTCCGGGCCGTCGGCCGATGGCCCGCCCGCGAATCGCGTGATCCGAACCGGAAGCGGCCGTCCGAATCCGTAGTCACGTAGGTCGTGTTGAATCCCCCTCTCGCAGGTGGCCTCGGGCCCACGATGATCCCGGGCAGGCCCAGATCGCCGGAACCGAGTACGGTCCCCACGATTTCCGCGCAGCCGGTGTTCCCGAATTCATAAGTCTGCGGACATGGACCCGAGTCGGGGTCCACGAGCGAAGAGCCGCAAGCGGTGATCGCCAGAAGTCCCATCGCGCGGACAAGACGGGCGTGCTTCAACGACTCTGACGCCCGGTACAGGTTGGAGACGGCAGCAATGCCGCATCGCGAGCTATCGGCGTGACCTGCAGAAACTGCACCAGCGCCGGCTCGGTTGGAGCGAGGGTCATGCTGACGAGTAGATCGCCGCTGGCGCAGCGCATCCGCCAGCGTCCGCGCAATGCATTGGCGACCGCGAACGGGCCTTCGTTGCGGCAGTCGTCCCCCGCTTCGCGGCGAATCCGCTCGATCGCGGCGCGGCGCCGCTCCTTCGGCTCGTCGAGGTACAAGTTCATCGCGGCAACGCTGTCCGCGAGCAGGTCCTCCCAGCGCGCGACCAGGCGCGATACCTGTTCCCGCCGCTCCAGCAGCACCGGCGCCGGTTGCGGAACGCGCGGCACGAGTCCGCCGGTTCGTTGCAGTATCTCCAGTGCCTGCGTGCTAACCGGAGTCCACCCGGTATAGGTGAGATTGCCGAGCGCGACGATGCCGACCCCGTACTCGGGAAGCCAGCGCATGAGCGAGCCGAACCCGGGCAGACCGCCCGTGTGTGATACCGACGACTGGAAGAGACACGTCTGCTGCACGCGCAGGCCGTAGCCGTAACCGTTCGCGGCCAGCGAGACGGAGCCGGCGCTGTCGGTCGCCGCGGACGCGCCGATGTAGCGCGCGATCTGCTGCATCTCTCTCCGCGAAGCACGGCTCAGTGGCATCGCATCGGCCCCATCGCGCGGCGGCCACGCGTCGAGCATGAAGCCCACCCAGCGACCGAGGTCGGAGATAGAAGTAAGCATTCCGCCCATCGGCCCGAACGCGCCGTCGGGCAGCTGCGGCTCTTCGATCCACTCGCCGTCGCGCAGACGATAGCCGTGCGCGAGGCGATGCGCCGGCACGCTGCCAGCTTCCAGCGTAGTGACATTCATCCCCAGCGGGCGCAGCACACTTTCGGTGACGTATCTCGAATACGGCATTCCCGACACATTCGCCACGACGCGTCCGAGAATCGCGAAGCCGTAGTTCGAATACTCGTATGCCGTGCCCGGCGCGGTCGAGAAGGGAATGCCGCTCCGCACCATCGCCGCCATCTCGTCGTCCGTCACGGCGAGCTGTTGGTCGCCCCAAGGGTTGTCCTCGGGAAATCCCTCAGAGTGTGTGAGCAGATGGCGGATAGTGATCTTCGGCGAATCCGCGGTCGGATAGCGCAGCCCGGCGAGCTCGGGCACGTACTTCTCCGCGGGATCGTCGAGCGCGAGACGGCCTTCGTCGCGCAGCTGGAGAATCGCGACCGCGGCAAAGCTCTTGGACATCGACGCGATCCGAAACACCGTCGCCGTATCGACGGGCGACCGCGTGGCGATATCCCGCAGCCCCGCGACCGCGACGTGCGCCAGCTTCCCGTCCACGATTATCGCGTACCCCATCCCCGGAACGCGCGCCCGCTCAGCGAAGCGCTGCATCATGCTGTCGATCGCCGGATACGCGATGGCGAGCTTCGTGGCCCGTTGCGCATCGGAAAACTCGGCGGGCGGAGCGACGCTGCCTGTCGTCGGCCGCTGAGCCTCCGACGAGGAAGACCCGATCGCGATGAGCACCCAGGCGGCCAGGAGCGTGTTACGCATGATCATGGATCGTTATAAACCGCCACTGCCGTCTTTCATCGCCATATCGAAGTGCAGTACATCCTCGCGAACTCC
>JACDCY010000097.1 GCA_013817305.1 Gemmatimonadaceae bacterium
TCGGCATCGCGGTCCTCGCGATCAAGAACGACAGCATTGGCGATCTCGCGCGTACGCTTCGGCTGCTCGGCATCGTGACGGGCGATTCGGTCCGCCCCGGTATCGTTGCCGATTCCGTCGCCGCGACCCTCGCGCGAGTGCGGGCCGCGACTGCCGGCCGCTCGCGCCCCACCGCGTTCTGGTACATCTGGGATTCGCCGCTGATTACGATCGGGCGCGGCAGTTTCATGTCAGAGCTGCTTGACATCGCCGGCGCGCGCAACGTGTACGCTGACGCCACCGCGCCCTCGCCGCGAGTGACGCTCGAAGACGTAGTGCGGAGAAACCCCGACCTGGTGATCGCGGGCCCCGATGGAACCAGGAATCTCCGTACCGACCCGCGCTGGCGCGCGCTCCCCGCGGTAGCCGCCGGCCGCATTCTCATCGCCGACACAGCGCTCGTGGCCAGGCCTTCCGTGAGGCTCGGGGAGGCAGCGGTCTCGCTCGCGCGGGCGTTGCATCCTGGCATCGGCCTGTGATCGCGCCGCGCGCGTGGCACTGGCTCGCGGCACTAGCTCTGCTGCTGCTCGCCGGCCTGGCGGGACTCGTCTTCGGTGCGACGACGATCTCCATCGGGGAAATCGCCAGCGCGCTCGGGGGAACCGGCGACGAGACCACGATCACGATCGTCCGCTCCCTGCGCGCGCCCCGGGTCGCGCTCGCGGCGATGGTCGGCGCGGCGCTCGCAATGAGCGGCGCCGCGCTTCAGGGCGTGCTGCGGAACCCGCTGGCCGAGCCTTACCTGCTGGGAGTGTCGGGCGGTGCGGCGGTCGGCGCGGTGCTCGCGTTCGGCATGGGGATGCAGAACACCGGCTCGCTCGCCATTCCGGCGTTCGCCGGCGCGATTGCGGCGGTCGCGGCGGCACTGCTCGTCGCGCGCGCGGCGGGCCGCACCGCGCGCGGTGACCCGCGCACCCTGCTGATGGCCGGAGTGATCATCGGCGCGTTCGCCAATGCTGTTATCATGGTCGCGCTCGCGAATGCCACTTCGGACACGCTGCGCGGATCACTCTGGTGGATGATGGGATCCGTGGCTGACGCGTCGTGGGTAGGCGCGCTGTGGCTCGGACTTTATGTTGGAATTGCCGGCGTGGTGCTCCTCGCTTTCGCCCGGGAGATCGATGTATTGGCGCTGGGCGAGGAGGCCGCGGCAGCGCTGGGGTCCAACGTGGAGCTCGCAACGCGCCGGATTTTTCTGGTGAGCGCGCTGTTGGCGGGCGCGACGGTAGCTGCGGCCGGCCTGGTTGGGTTCGTCGGACTGATCGTGCCTCACATCGTCCGCGCCCTCGGTGTGCGCCGTCACAGGCGCCTGGTCGCGGGTTCGGCACTGATCGGTGCGACCCTCGTAATTCTCGCCGACGTCGTAGCGCGCACGGCACTTCCGCCGTCCGAGCTTCCACTCGGGGCGGTGACCGCGCTCATTGGCGTCCCGTTCTTTCTGTTCCAGCTGGCGCGTTCGCGATGATCACCTTCGAGGGTATCACGGTGCGATACCGCGCGAATGTGGACCCTGCGGTGAATGGTGTGTCGCTCGCCGCCGCCGACGGCGGAATCACCGCGCTCGTCGGCCCGAACGGCAGCGGGAAGAGCACGATTGTGCGCGCGCTGCTCGGTCGTGAGCCGCTCGAGGCGGGACGCATATTCGTGAACGATCTCGACCGCTCGGTGCTGAAGCAGCGGGAATTTGCGCGGCTGGTTGCCGTGGTGCCGCAACGCGAGGAGGCGGTCTTCCCACTGGAGGTCGGTGAGTACGTCGCGCTGGGCCGTCATCCATACAGCCGCGGATTGACCAACTCGCCGCTCGATGCTGCTGCCGTGGAGCGCGCCGTGGACAGGGCGGAAATCAGCGGGCTGCTGCGCCGGCGTACCGATGAGCTCTCGGGGGGCGAGTGGCAGCGAGTGAGGGTGGCGCGCGCGCTCGCACAGGACACCCGCATGCTCGTGCTCGACGAGCCGACGACTTTCCTCGACATCGCGCACGAGATGTCGCTGCTCGAGCTGATTCATTCGCTCGCCGCGGGCGGAATGGCAGTGCTGATGGTGAGTCATCAGCTGAATCTCATGGCCCGGTTCGCGTCGCGGATGGTGCTGCTCTCGCGTGGCCGTGTGGTGGTTGACGGCGCCCCGTCCGCGGTCATGGAGGCGGGCATTCTGGAATCGGTGTACGACTGGCCGATAGCGATATCGCGGGACACCGCATCGGGCGCACCGGTGTTGATGCCGTTGAGAAAGAAATGAAAACGCTGTTGGCTGTTGGCTATTGGCTGTTGGCTGTCCTCACCTCACACCTCTTTGTCAATGAAGACCGCATTACTGATATTCGCGGTGATCTCCGCTCAACTTGTTTCCTCCTCTGCTGCCGCGGCGCAGCAGCCTGACACCGTGGTGCTCGGCGGCGTCGTGATCTCGGCTACGAAGGCGCCGAGTTCACGGGACGCACTGACCCAGTCGGTCACGGTCATCACCGGAGATGATCTCCGCTCGCGCGGTGTGCTGTCGGTCGCCGAGGCGCTGCGGACGGTTCCCGGGGCAGCGATCGTGTCGAACGGTTCCTTCGGATCGCTCACGTCGCTGTTTCTCAGGGGAGGCGAGAGCCGCTACACCAGGTTTCTGATAGACGGCGTTCCGGTTAACGCCGTCGGCGGTTTCTTCGACCTGAGTCATCTGACGACCGACAACGTCGAACGGATCGAGATCGTCCGGGGGCCAGCCAGTGTCGTTCACGGTGCGGACGCGGTATCCGGCGTGGTACAGATATTCACGCGGCAGGGGAGCGGACCGGTGCGCGCCACGTCACGACTGAGGGCGGGGACTTATGGGACGCTCGACGCCGATGCCGGAGTGAGTGGCTCCCGAGGCGGCTCCGGGTTTTCCCTGCACGGGGCCCGGCACTCTACTGATGGAATTCTCCCGTTCAATAACGAATACCGGAACGAGACGGTGAGCGGCTCCACGCGTTTTCGGCCTGACGACAGGACTACGCTCAACCTCTCCACGAGAGGCACGCACGCCGAGTATCACTACCCGACCGACTTTGCTGGAAATGTGACGGACAGCAACTCGTACCGCGACCAGCGGCGGCTCACGGTGTCGCTCGACGCGGCGCGTGCGATTCGCCCCGGCATCGAGTTGCGCGCGCTCGCCGGCACGAACGACGTCACCGAGTTTACGGATGACGTTACGTCCAGCAACACCGGTGACATCCGCGACCGGTACACTTCCCGCAACCGGCGCCGCCGCGTGGAAGGACGACTCGCGTTCGGTGCACCCCGCGGGACGATCACGGTTGGCGCCGAGTTCCAGCGCGAGCGGGAGCGCAGCGGGAGCGCAGCCGGTCCGCCCGGCGAGGAGCTGGCCGACTACTCGAGCTTTACGGGCTTGCGCACCACAAGGGCGACGTACGCGGAATATCTGGCTTCGGCAGGGCGTTTCGTGCTGAACGCGAGCGGCCGAGTGGACGATCCGTCGGATTTCGACCGGGCCGTGACGTACCACGTCGGCTCGGCGGTGCGCCTGCTCCCCGGGTCCAGGCTGCGGGGCTCGCTCAGCACCGCCTACAACGCGCCGGCATTCTACTATCTACTCGACACGGACTTCACGATCGGCAATCCCGAGCTTTCCCCGGAGGGAGCCCGCAACGCCGAACTGGCCTTCGAGCAGACCATGCTCGGCGGACGCGCCAGTCTGACCGCGACGTACTTCGACCAGAAATTCAAGCAGATGATCGAGTACGTCTCCGGCGGCCCGCCGGACTTTAAAGGCACGTACGACAATCTTCGCGCGGCCACCTCGAAGGGTTACGAGGTGGAAGTGGCGACTGCTCTCCGTGTGGGTTGGGCCGCGACGGCGTCGTTCACGTCGCTGAAGGCTCGCGTGTCCGAGCTATCGAGCGGATATCAGGGCGACGCCAGCGTGGGCGACGAGCTTCTGCGCCGGCCGCGCAGATCGGCGAGCGCCGGCATCAGCTACGCGGATCCGCGTGGAGCGTCGCTGTCGCTGACGGCACGCCACGCAGGAAAGCGCCCCGACTTCGATTTCAGAACTTTCCCCTCGCCGCGCGTGATGCTCCCGGCAATGACCATCATGGATGCGGCCGCGAGCCTGCCCCTCAGCGCGGGCGGCAGGCGGACACCGCTGCAGTTGACCGTGCGAGTGGACAACGTGCTGGACAAGCGATACGAGGAAGTCTTCAACTTCGAGGCGCCAGGCAGAAGGATCCTGCTGGGCGGACGGATCGAGACGGGGATGCGCTGACTGCTACTGTCTGCGGGCCCGGATCACCCAGTCGCCCCGAGACGGGCATGCCGTCCCCCGTAATCCTGAGCTGGAGCGGCGGCAAGGACAGCGCGCTTTCCTTACACGCGCTCCAGCAACGATCCGATGTGGAGGTTGTCGGGCTCCTTACAGCCGTGACGCGGGATTACGATCGCGTCAGCGTGCACGGAGTTCGGCGCGCGCTCCTCGCCGAGCAGGCGCGCGCGGTCGGCCTCCCGCTGCATGAAATCAGGCTGGACGCGAACTGTACTAATGAAGCGTACGAGCGTGCATTCCTCAAAGCGCTGGTCGAATTCGCTCGCGACTTTCCTGCCGTCTCCACTGTCGCATTCGGCGATCTCTTTCTCGATGACGTGCGGGCTTATCGGGAAAGACTGCTCGAAGGAAGCGGCTTCTACCCGCTGTTCCCGATCTGGGGAGAAGACACGGCGTTGCTTGCCAGGCGGTTCATAAGCCAGGGGTTTGTGGCGCGGCTCGTTTGCGTAGATACAGTGCAGTTGGACCCATCGTTCGCGGGTCGTATTTTCGACGAGGACCTGCTCGCGGAGTTTCCGCCAGAAACGGATCCCTGTGGCGAGCGCGGGGAGTTTCACACTTTCGTGTCCGACGGTCCAATCTTCAGCCGGCCAATACCGTATCAGGTAGGGCCTTCGGTCATGCGCGATGGCCGGTTCATGTTTTGCGACCTGGAGTGACGTGCGCATAGTTTCGTTTCTTCCCGCCGGTACGGAAATGGTGCACGCGCTGGGCGCAGGCGCTCAACTCGTAGGCCGGTCGCATGAGTGCGACTATCCGCCGGGGGTCGGGGCCTTGCCTGTAGTAAGCCGGCCAGCGCTGGATCTTGCGGGCGCGTCGCCGGGGGAAATTGATCGCGCCGTCTCCGGACGCATGGAGGCGGGTGACTCGATGTATGCGATTGACGAGGTACTGCTGCGCGACCTTCGTCCCGATGTGATCCTGACTCAGAATCTCTGTCGCGTCTGCGCGCCGTCCGGAAACGAGCTCAGCCGCGCTGTCCGCGAATTTGAAGTGCGGCCTCAGATACTTTTCCTGACGCCCGCGAACATTGCGGGAATCGAGGACAACGTTCTTGCGACCGCCGCCGCGATCGGTCGCTTGGCAGCCGGGGAGGCGTTGGTCGAAGTCACGCGCGAGCGGATCGCGCGGGTCCGCGCCGCGGTGGCTGTTGCGCGCCCGCGTCGCGTCGTGTTTCTCGAGTGGACGGAGCCGCCGTTTTGCGGCGGCCACTGGGTCCCCGAAATGGTGACGCTCGCGGGCGGCCACGACCCGCTGGGCCGGCCCGGGGAGGATTCGGTCCGCGTCAGTTGGGATGACGTCGCGGCGGCGTCGCCGGAATGCGTCCTGGTTTCGCCCTGCGGCTACCGGCTGCCGGAAGCCACTGATCTCGCGCGAAGCTTGCCCGTGATTACTGGCGCCCGAGTAGTCGCGGTTGACGCCAACGCGTATTTCGCCAGGCCCGGGCCGCGCGTGGCCGAGGGCGTGGAGCTGCTCGGCCATCTCTTTCACCCCGATCTGGTCCCGTGGCCTCACGCGCACCGCCCCTGGTCCGAGATCGCCCAGCAAGCACGGTAATTTGATGCATGACACTCGTGGCTTCGGACGCAGTCGTCCTGCATTCTTTCGACTACCTCGAGAGTTCCCGCATCCTGCGGCTGATCACGCGCGACGCCGGGGTGCAGTCCGTGCTCGCGCGGGGCGCGCGGCAAAGCCGGAAGCGGTTCGGCTCGTCTCTCGACGTCTTCGCCCAGGGCGTTGCGGAATACACCACGCGCCCCGGCCGCGATCTCAACACACTCACGTCGTTTGACGTCAGCAGATCGCGGCCCGAGCTGGTTGCGGACATTTCGCGGTTCACGGGCGCGTGTGTGCTCGCGGAGCTCGCGCTCCGGTTCAGCAGCGACGAAGCACATCCGGGATTGTTCGACGCGTTCGTGGCCGGTCTCGACGCGATCGGCTGCGCGGATGCGGACCAGACCGTCGCCAATACGCTCGCCGCGGCCTGGCACATGGTTGGAGAGCTGGGTTTCGCGCCCGCGCTCGATGCGTGCGCCAACTGCCACGCCGCGCTCGCCGACGAGTCGAACGCTTCGTTCTCCCACATCGCGGGCGGCGCGCTGTGCGATCGCTGTGCTCGCCTGGTCGCCGGCGCGCGTCGCATTCCACCGGAAGCCCGCGCCGCGCTGGGTGCGTGGGTCGCCGGGTCGTCCATGCAACTCTCCACGGCCGCCGAAGGGCGGGCACACCA
>JACDCY010000098.1 GCA_013817305.1 Gemmatimonadaceae bacterium
TGAGAGCGTTCCCGTGGCGGATCCGGCGATGATCTCCGAGACGCGCACGGATCCGGGGTTCATGTCGTGCTTCCATCGCATGGCCACGGTATGCGCGCCGAGCTTGCGCGCGTGTGCGGCGGTCGAGAGCACATGCGTGGAGCCCTCCCCGCCGATGGTCAGGACGGTATCTCCCGCACGAACTTCACCCAGCAGAAACTCAAGAGACCGCGCCTTGTTGCCGCCGAAGGCATCCGCATTCAGGTCATCGCGCTTGATCCAGAGCCGCGGGTGAGCGTTGGTCGCGTGCAGCACGGGCGAGGGCAGCACGCACAGTCGAACGCGGGGCACCTGGCGCAGCGCGGGGAACCGTCGGTAGAGCGCGATGTCCGGCGCGGCGGGGCTAGCCACTAGATTCCCCGTCCAATCCCATGACAGTCCGAAATGACGAGCCCGGCGTGGCCGAGGCCAGCGGTCCGCGACACGATGCCCTTTATGTCGACGCTCCGGATGCGGCGGAGCAGCTCGTCGCCTCGATAGGCGACATCAGCCGGATAGCGATCGATACCGAAGGTGCAAGCTTTCACAGGTTCGTCGACCGGATCTACCTGATTCAGCTGTCCACGCGCGACGTGACGGCGGTCATCGATCCGCTTACCGCGGGCGACCTTCCCGGTCTCGGGGCTCTGCTCGGCGACCGGTCGATCGAGGTCGTGCTCCACGACGCCGACTACGACCTGCGACTGCTCCATCAGGACTACGGCTGGCATCCCACCAACATCTTCGACACGCGGATCGCCGCGCAGCTGCTCGGAATACCCGCGTTTGGCCTGGGCGCCCTGCTCGAGAAATTTCTCGGGATCAAGCTGGAGAAAAAGCATCAACGCGCCGACTGGTCCATGAGACCGCTTCCGCAGGACATGCTGGAATATGCGCAAGAAGACACGCGGTACCTGCTCCAGCTACGCGATCTCGTGGCCGGCGAGCTCGAGCGGCTGGGACGAATGGAGTGGGCTCGCGAAGAGTTTGACCTTCTCGAGGGAACGAGGTGGGCGGCGGAAGACGAGTCGCTGGCTTTCATGCGAATGAAAGGTGCGCGCGATCTGACCCGGCGCGAGCTGGCGGTGCTCGGTGAATTGGCGAATTGGCGCGATTCCAAGGCGGCCGAGCTCGATCGGGCGGTATTTCGTGTAATGGCGAACGAGGTGCTGCTCGATCTTGCACGGACCGCGCCTGCGCGCGCGGACCAGCTGATGGGAATCAAGGGAATGCCGCGCTCCCTCGCGCAGCGCGCGTCGCAGGAGATTCTCGACGCAGTCGCCCGGGGGATGGCCGTCGCAGATGACGACCTCCCGAAGTATCCCAAGTCGCTGCGATGGCAGAAGGATCCGGATTGCGACAGGCGCGCTACGCTGCTGAAAGGCGCGCGCGATGTCGCGGCGAAAAGGCTGCAGCTGGATCCCGGGGTGCTATGCTCGCGCGAGCGGATAGAGGCGGTCGCTCGGCAGAATCCGGCGAGCATCGACGAGCTAGCCGAAGTTCGCGAGCTGAGAAAATGGCAGGCGAAGGAGCTCGGTCCCGACTTCTTGAGAGTCCTACAACCCTAGATAGGCGCGCACCCGCGGCTCGATTCTGTCCGGCGTCCAGAACGGCGTCCAGACGATGTTGGTCTTGACGCTTTCGACTCCCTCGACGGAGCCGACCTCGCGCTCCACGCTGCCGACGATCTCCGGGCCCGACGGACAGGCGGGCGACGTCAGCGTCATGTCCACGTTGACCGTCGATCCGTCGACGCGGATCCCGTACAGCAGTCCGAGGTCGACGATGTTCAGGTGCAGATCGGGATCCTTCACGCGGCGCAGGGCGAGCTTGACCTGCTCCTCGCTCACCGCCCCCCCCTCGGAGGCGGCGGTCTCCTCGACCGCGGGCGCGGATTCTTCGGTCAACGAGTCGCCCCCGATCGCTTGCCGCGCGTGGAAGCAGGAGCGCGCTTCTTTGCGGCCGCGGCGCGAGTTCTCGCCCGCCGCGCGGTCGCGCTCTTCCGGGCAGCGGTGGCGGCAGCGGCCTTCGCTGCCCTCACTTTCTGCGTGTCGCCGTTCCACCCGTCGCGGCGATCCGCGCGGAACGCGGTCGGCATCTTCATCGCGCCGCGCGGCCCGTCGATCACGGCAAGGACCGCCGCGTCCGAAAGATCGGAGCGCACGTCGGAGATCACCCTTCCCGGATGGCGCGCCTTCGCGCCGTGCACCCGGTTGGTGAGCAGGATCACGAACATCTCCCGGTCGGGATCGATCCACATCGACGTTCCGGTGAAGCCCGTATGGCCGTACGCGCGCGGCGTGAGGTATCGGCCAGAGCCGTAGTCGCCATCGGCGGTGTCCCATCCGAGGGCGCGGTGTCCAGCCACCCGCCGCGTGAAGAGCGCAACGGTCGTGTCCGCGAATATGCGAACTCCCTGATAACTGCCGCCGTCGAGCATCATCTGCGCGAATATCGAGAGATCGGACGCGGTGCTGAACAATCCCGCGTGGCCGGCGACTCCGCCAAGCGCGAATGCGTTCTCGTCGTGCACCTGGCCGTGGATCGGGTAACCTCGTGGCGAGATCAGCTCGGTCGGCGCAACGCGATAACGCAGTGAATCCGCTGGTCGGAAGAAAGTGTTGCGCATTCCCAGCGGCCCGAACACGCGGTTGTGCAGAAAGACATCGAGCGGCTGCTGAGACACGGCCTCGACGATGAAGCCAAGGACGTCGGCGCCGAGGTCCGAGTATTCGTATTTCCGTCCGGGAATGTCCTTGACGCGGGTGGACATCACCATCGCGCGCGCGGCGTCCGGCGTTGCAGCGCCGCGCCAGAGATTGCGCGCCGCTGGCAAGCCGGATCGGTGCGTCAGAAGATCGGCGACGGTGACCATGTCGTTGAGCCCGCCGGTGAACTGCGGCAGGTAGCGCGTCACAGGCGCAGCGAGCTGGATTTTTCCGTCGTCGTACAACGCCATTATCGCGGCGGTCGTGCCAACGACCTTGGTGAGCGAGGCGACGTCGTAGATGCTCGTGTCGGGGCTGACGGAATTGCTCGCTTCGCTCCAGCTCAGGCGGCCGAAGCCACGTTGCAGCACCACGGCGCCCTTTCGACCCACGACGACGGCCGCGCCGGGATAGCCGCCGGCGTCGATCCCGCGGGTCACTATGCGCTCGACGGACTCCAGCCGGACCGCCGACATGCCTACTGCGGCGGGCTTCTTGGAAGGCAATCCATCGCTCCCGGACGCGAGCCCGAGCACCGTTACCACTATCCTGAGCACGATAACTCCGGAAAAATGCTGCGTGCAGCCTAACTGTCTGCTGTACCCTATTGTCTACCTTAGAGATGCCCCGGGGTTCCATGGAAACCGTACGGGGGCCAGGGGTGACTCATAGTACAGCAATCGATGACAGCTGACCAGCTGATTTTGAAACGGGCTCGTGATGGCGACGAGGATGCGCTGCGCTCCCTATGGAGTCAGCATTCCCCGCATATCGACGCAGTAGTGCGCCGATTGTGCGGGGACGCGGAGCTTGCCGCGGACATCGCGCAGGAAGTCTGGATCCAGATCTTTCGCGCGCTTCCTGGCTACCGCGGGGAAGCCCAGTTCGGAACGTGGGCGCATCGCATCGCCGTCAATCGCACCCTGAACGCGCTCCGCAAGGTTCGCCGCATCGAGAAGTGGGAGGTCGACATCGCGGACGATTCCGCCGCGACCGAGATGGATTCGGACCGCGGGTTTCTGGCCGAATCGATCGAAGAGGCGATGCAGAAGCTGTCGCCGGGTGCCCGCACGGTGTTCGTGCTGCACGACGTGGAAGGTTATACGCATGAGGAAATAGCGAGCAGGCTTGGCATCACGTCGGGCGGCTCCAAGTCGCAGCTGTTCAAGGCGCGCGCGAAACTTCGCCGGCTTCTCGCGCATGTGATCGACGATACCTGGCCGGCGAGGAATGGGAGTCATGTTGCATCTGCATGCTGATAGACTGATCGAGCTTGGAGATTCCGAGCCGACCAACACCGAGCTCGCTCACCTCGGCACGTGCGCGGAATGCGAGCGCGAGCGCCAGGCGTACCGCGCGCTGCGTGGTCTCGCCGTCGCGGAAGGCGCGCAGCTCTCGGCTCCGCTGACGTCGTGGGACGCGCTGAGCACGGCGTTGAAGGAAGAGGGGCTGATCGCGCGAAAGCCGTCGCCCGTTCTGATACTGACCCCGCCCGCGATACGCGCAGCCTCGCGCCCGGCGCCGCGCCGAAGGCAGGCGAGCGACTGGGCTTTGCGCGCCGCTGCCGCGCTCTTTTTCCTTGCCGGTGGCGTGGTGCTCGGGAGAGGCGTTCCTGCCGACGATGAGCCGCGCGCCGCAGTCGCGCAGGCCGCGCCTGCTCCTGCCGTGCGGACAGATGCCCCGGTCGGACTTGCTTCCAATTTCTCGGGCAGCTTCACGTCCAACGCGGAGGCGCTTGCGGCCTTGTACCGCGCACAGCGGGAGTACGAGCGCGCCGCGACGTTTCTCATGACCAACAACCCGGTTGGCGACGAGACACAGCCGGATGTCTACCGCGCGCGGCTCGCCGCGCTCGACAACGTCATGCAGGCGTCGATGACCGCGCTCGAAGATGCACCGGCGGATCCCGTCCTCAACCGCTACTACATCGCGGCTGCCGGGGCGCGTGAGTCGACGCTTCGCCAACTACAGACCTCACTCCCGCCCGGGTCGAGGATCGACAGCTTCTGATGACGATGCCGCGAAGACGTCTCTGCGTCGCTGTACTGCTCGCTCTCTCACTGCTCGCGGGATCTACCCCGGCAGATGCGCAGGCCGCGCCCAGCGCCCGCGCCACGCTCCTGGAAATGCCCAGGGGATGGCTTGGCATCCATTACTCGGCGGAAGCGAAGATCGACGAGACGGGCGCAGGACTGATGATCTCGTACAACTCGTATCCTGTGGTCGAGGCGATCGAGCCCGGTTCACCCGCCGAGCGCTCGGGACTGCAGGCGGGTGACACCCTGCTCGCCTTCAACGGCCACGATTTCGTGCGGCAGGGAGTCCCCATGACGCAACTGCTGCGGCCGGGCGTGAGGCTGTCGATTCGACTGCGGAGAAACTCGTTGCGGACGGTGAGGGTCGTAGTCGGTGACCGGCCCCCGGGTGCGTTCGGCTTCAGTGTGACCACGACCAGGCGGACACCCGTGGCACGTGTGTTGATTCAGCCGTCGCGTTCCGGTGTGGCCGAACGGGAACGCTCCGTGACAGAGCTGAGAGAAACCAGCGTCGCGCTCGCGGAGGATGTCGCCCGGAGAACGGTTCGCGCGCTCGATCGCGATGTGGTGATGAATCCATCCGTAGCCCCACTCATCGCTTTCGGCACTCCGTCAGGGGCCATGCTCATCGCTGGCGCCGAGATGGTGCCCGTCAATTCCGAGCTCGGCGAAGTGCTCGGCGTGCGGAAGGGAGTTCTTCTCGTGAATGTGGCTGCAGCTACGCCGGCCGATCGCTCGGGGCTCCGGGCCGGCGACGTAGTCGTGAAAGCGGCAGCCGCGGAGATCGTCGACCCTGCAGGCTTGCACATGGCGATGATTCACGCGGGCCCTGTGAAAGCGCTGCAGCTCGATGTAGTCCGGAAAGGGAAATCGCAGCGGGTGACGCTACGCTGGTAGGCGGGACGAGCTATTAGGTATTAGCTATTAGTTATCAACTCACTAATACCTCATACCTCATGCCTGTCTACAGCGTCCTCATCCGGGCATCGTCAGCTTTTCCGGCAGCAGCGAGCGATGGATCGCGATCGCCGCGATCGCGCCTGACGCCGCGGCCGCGATCGCGAGCTGTGGTCCGGGAGTGATGTCGCCCGCCGCGTAAACGTTCTTGACTGACGTTCGCTGTCCGGCATCCACCACGATCAATCCCCCGCCATCGCGCTCGCATTCGAGCTGCGCCCCGAGATCGTCGGCCGGATGCTGACCGAGGCAAAAAAAGATTCGCTCGCAGTCGAGCTGCATTCCCCCGTCAAGCTGGATGCAGTTAACGTCGCTGCCTGTCGATGAAACGCTCTGCACCTGCTCGCACAGCACGGGGATGTTCAGCTCCTTAAGACGTTCCAGCATCTCCTCGTTCAAATCTTCGGCGCCGCAGTTCGTACAAATGATGATCTCGTCGGTCCAGTTGGCGAGCGCGAGCGCCATGCCTACGGCCCGACTGCCCGTGCCAATGACGACGGTCTTCTTGCCCTTGGCCTCGTATCCGTCGCAGTCGGGGCATACGTGCGCGCTCTCACCATAGGCCGCGGCGAGGCCGGGGATTTCCGGCCAAACATCCTTGATGCCGATCGCGAGCAACAGGCGCTTTGCAGATAGCGCGCGACCGTCCGCCAGCTCGACGGCGATCGACGAGTCGTCATTCTGCTTGACCGTGCAGACCTCCTGGTCGATCAGCCGCACTCCGTATCGGCGGCACTCTTCGCGGCCAGCCGCTCGCAGGTCAGGAGGCGGGATCTTCGGAAGTCCGAGATAGCCATTCACCCCGCGTGTCTCCCAGTTTCGCGGATCTCCGAGATCGACAACGACCAC
>JACDCY010000099.1 GCA_013817305.1 Gemmatimonadaceae bacterium
TGACCGCGCCGCCGTCCAGGTTGCCCGCGCACTGGCCTTGTGCCGGCGATCGTTCACCGCATCCGCCCATTCAAGATCGAAACGGTTGCCTTGCGTTGCGTTGAAGTTGATGTCCTCGGTGTCATTGCGAGAACGGGATAAAACGTAGTTGACGTCGAGTGTAAGGTCGCGGCGCACATTCAGGCGCAGAGCGGTATAAAGTCCGGCGTAGTCGGCACGTCCGCCACTCTCGGTCGTGGAGAGCCTGCGGTACCCACCGGTGACCGGCTGCACGGGACGGAACTGGTCGCCTTGCACGACGGGCAACGACGTCACGTCGTTGGGCCCGATGCCACGCGTGCTCGCATTGAGGTCCCAGGACCGTGGCAGATTGCGGGTGCCCGTCCAGACACCGTCAATGGAGATGGCAGCAGTCCGTCCGATTTCCGCCTGCCCGCCCAGGGTGAATTGCGTGCTCATGGGCTGCTCGAGCCCAAGCGAGAACAGTTCGCGGACTTCACCGGGTGGCAGTGTGCTGCGGTCCAGCGTGGCGGTGCGGGGGCCTTGCAGGTAACGCGGAGCAGCGGCGCCGTCGAAGGTAACGGTCTGGTTACCATCAGGCCCGAACTGTATGGCATCCGAATACACGGCGTAAGGAAACTTGCCGGCGTACAGCCCTGCGCCGCCCCGTAGAACCATGCTGGGGCGCACCAGCCAGTTCACTGCGGCCCGCGGTTGAAAGTTGTCCAGATCTGCGATGCTCGCTCCGCGAGAGGTGATGTCATCGTAGTCCCACCGAAGGCCGGCGGTCACGGTAAGAGCGGGAGTTGCCCTCCACTGGTCCTCGACGAAGACGCCGTACAACGTCTGCGACAGGTCCACCTGTTTCTGTGCGGCGTCTACGGTGTAAGAGAGCACCCGCACATCGGACGGCACGTCGCCGAACGCGTATCGATTCCCGCGCGAGGGTATGTTGCCTTCGTCGAGTACGGCGTAGGATCCCGCAGGATTTGTCTGCGAAGCACCGAGTGTGAACTGTGAGCGCGCCACGTCGGCGCCTATGCGAATGCGGTGACCGTCGGCTATTCGGCTTTCGAACACATCCCGCAACTGCAGCTGTCGTTCGGCTTCATCGAAGATGAAGTTGCTCGAGCCCACCACTCCAACGGCAACCGTGTCGTCTCCCGCCGCCTGGAAAATGGTGACCTGCGGCCGCCCTCGCGACGACGCAACAGTCGGTGGGAAGGCCCACAGGAACGTGGAGAATTGCGCGCTGGCGTCGTTGCTCGCCCTTCCGCCACGCAGCGACGAGCGGTGCGTCAGCGCGGTCACCGTGCCAACACGACGGGTGGTGATGTCGGCTTCAGGTGCAACAATACCAGACCCCTCACCCGCACGGTCGATAATGCTTGCAGCAGTCCGCAGCGTGGTGGTTTGTGTCGGCGACCACCCGTGGTCGACGCGACCGAACAACTTCCACGAGTCACGCTGCTCACGACCCGTGAATACCGTGGATGCGGTCGACGCAATACGATCTTCTGTTTCGCGGGTCAGCTCGACGGTTCCGAACACACGGGTGTTGACGGCGAGCGGCCCGCCACCGGCAAGGCCGAACTGAGCGCGCTTGAATCCCTCCTGTGCGCGTCGGAAATCGTCCGCTCGCGTGCCGCGAGGTACTGTGGCCGCTCGGGCGTCCAGCGGAAGACCCGGCCTGGAATACACGAACGCCTCGCCGCTCCAGACATCGCCGCCGGCGCGAGTCGTCATGTTGACGACACCGTTCGAGCTGCGCCCGAACTCGGCCGAATAGCTGTTCGCGAGCACCTCGAGGTTTGACAGCGCACTCAGAGGCACTTCGACACGCGGCCCGCCCAGAAAACCCTCGTTGTTCTCGAGTCCGTCGAGCGTATACTGCGTGTAGAGCGCGTTGGCCCCATTGATGGTGAGCTTGGGCGCATCGCCGAAAAACCCGGTTGCCTGCGCAACACCGGGAAGGGTGTACGCGAGTGTAATCGGATCGCGGGCATCGGTCGGCAGTCGTTCCAGCTCCCTCCGCGCGATGCTGCCGCCGGTTGTTGCACCACGGGTATCGAGCAACGGTCGGTCACGCTCGGCGACCACGTTCACCACGTCCAGTCGGACGAGACTCGACATGGTAAAGCCGATTGCTCGCCGCTCGACGTTCGCCAGCGGCGATATCGTGATCGTGACGGGCTCGAATCCAATGCGTCGCGCAGAGAGCAGGAGCGGAATCGCCGTCGGCGCCGCGACGAGGAACGTGCCGTCGGAACCAGTCGTATCGCTCCCAACGGAACCACCATTTCGCGCAGCGATTTGTACGATGACGCCGACCAGTGGCCGACCGCCCTGTTCGCGCACCACCCCCGCGACGCGGGCACCTTGCGCCTCAACTGCCGCTGCGCTGCCAGCCACAAGCACAGCGAACACGAGGCAACGTCCCAGTGTCCGCTCCGCGCAAACAGCGGAATCGCCAATCGGGCAACGAACCGCAGCCATGAATGCCTTTACCTGATGAATGAAAAGAACATGTGGAACATGCGACGCGCGAAAGGCGTCAGCTTCTCGCGCCGGCGCGCATCGGCGGCACGAGCAACAATCGACGCAGTGGTGGGATAAGGATGAATCGTGCGCCCGATGCTGCCGAGCTTCATCCTGTTGGTGATGGCGACCGCGACCTCGCCGATCATGTCACCCGCACCTTCGGCCACCAAAGTGGCGCCGAGTATCCTGTCGGAGCCGCGTCCCAGGTGCAGGCGAAGATATCCATTTTCGGCGCTTTCGAGTCGCGCGCGGTCGTTGTGCTCCAGCCCTACCACGAGGCTGTCGACGTCGCTGCGCTTACGTGCCTCACTTTCCGTTATGCCAACATGAGCTACTTCGGGGCTCGTGTAGGTGCACCAGGGCATGACAAGGTCCGACGCCTTGCCACCGCCGATGCCGAAGAACAGCGCATTGGGCACGGCCAGCCGCGCGAGCGCGTCAGCCGCGTGCGTGAACTGGTAGCGTGAGGCGACATCGCCGACGGCAAATACGTGAGCATTGGTTGTTCTGAGATGGTCATCGACCACGATACCGCGCTTGTCGACGTCGATACGCGCGCGATCGAGACCCATTTCTTCGACGTTGGGTGTACGGCCGGCGGCCACCAGCACTTCGTCGAAGTCGAACTGTTCGCCATCGCGCAGTTGCAACGTGCGTACTGATCCGTTGCGTGTTGCTCGCTGAATGTCAGAGCCAAGCCGGACGTCGACACCGTCCCGGCGCAGAGCGTCGAGCACGATCGCCCCCGCGTCAGCGTCGTCGTTTGCCAGCAGGCGATCGCCGGCCTCGAACAGAACTACGGTGCTTCCGAAACGTGCGAACGTTTGCGCAAGTTCGCAGCCGATGGGCCCGCCGCCGATGATGGCCAGGCGAGAAGGCAGCGCCGTCAGCCCGAACACCGTTTCATTGGTGAGCGGTTCGATGGCCGCCAAGCCGGGAATTGGTGGAAGGGCAGCGCGAGCGCCGGTGGCAACAATCGCGCGCCGAAAGCGCAGGCGTGCGGCTCCAACGGATATGGAATTGTCATCGATGAACTCACCGCGACCCAGGAACAGGTCGACCCCCATCTCTCGAAATCGGTGCGCGCTATCGACAACCGCCAACTCGGCGCGGATGCGGCGCATGCGTGTCATCGCTCTGGCGAACCCAGCGGGTGACCGCGCCGCGCTGTCGCGAGCCGCATGGATAAGAGCCTTGGAGGGAACACAACCCACATTGAGGCAATCTCCCCCGAGCAGCGCGCGCTCCACGAGTGCAACGCGCGCGCCCAGTCCGGCTGCAATCGCAGCACTCACCAGGCCGGCAGTGCCTCCCCCAATTACCACCAGGTGATATCGGTCTCTCGGTGAGGGATTTTCCCAGGTTGGCGGGTGTACGAGATCGCGAAGGCGCTCGTCGTGAGGTTCGTTCGGAACCAGCCCTGCAAATTCTGGGTGCGAGTGCAAGGCTGTCGCCTGGAGTGGTGAGGGTGATCACGCTACGACGATGCAGGAATATCAGCGATGGTGGTACGTACTTTAACAAAGCACCGGGGTTGCGTGCGGGTTCCCGCGACCGCCACATCTGACTTTGCAGGAGGGAAGGGTAGCTCGCCCAGACAGATCCACCGAGTCGAGGGCGGATGGGAACTTTCCCGCACGGCGCAGCATTAATCATGCAGTCCTAAACTTCCAGTCCTAAACTTCGCCGGATGGCAACTTGCGGTTAGCGTTGGTTCTACTGGCCGGCTTGCTCGCTGAGCCGCTCGCTATACTGTCACTGGCGAACGCTCCTCTGCGCGACGGTGTGCCCCCGGGCTGGAAGGTTCGAAACATCCGCGGGCAGACCGCTCCGGAGATCGAGATTCGTAACGACGGTGAGGGACCCGTACTCAGAATTCGGGGAGCGGGCCGTGCAGCCTGGTTTTACCGTGAGCTGCCCACTCAGCTGGCTGAGTCACCGGGCTCGCTCGCTTGGTCGTGGCGTGTGGTGCAGGCCCCCATCGGTGCGGATTTGCGGCAGGAGAAGACGGACGATTCGCCATTGCGCGTTTACGTCGTCTTCGGAAAGCCCGGCCTCTTCAGCGGATCGAGCCGCGTCATTTTCTACAGCTTCGGCGGCGCAGAACCGGATGGCTACGCTCGCGCCAGCTTTGTTTCCGACAAACTGCACGTAATCCGTGTCGGCGGTACCCCGGATGTCGGAAGCTGGAAGGAGAACGCGGTGAACCCATTTACGGACTACCGCCGGGTGTGGCGCCGGAAACCGCCGCCGGTTACTGCCGTTGGTGTGATGCAGGACACCGATCAGACCCTGGCAATGGCCGTGGCGGAAATTCGCCGGCTGGAGTGGCTGCCACCGTGATCGGGCAAGAAATGTCAACGCCAAAGTCTACGCGCTGCTCTTCCTGATCCGCCCCGAACGGAGTGAAGCCCGAGACCGATGCAGCTTGGTATGAGATCCGACCGCAAGCAGGGGAAGTATGGCGATCCGCTTGTAATGGCGAATCAAGGTAACGCGGAAAGCAAGCGCCCGTCCTTCATCCGCCAGCGGATCGAGTCCGTGCACGCGAAGCGCGCAAGCGGATCGCACGCAAGCACCAGAAAGCTGGCCTCGTCGCCCACGCCCAGCCGGCCAACGGCTCGTCCAGGGAAGATTGCGCGCGGCGTTTCCTGCGACCAGAGCTGCACAAGCGCGGTATCCGAAAACACGCCGAGCGAATGGAGATACCGCACCTCGGCCTTGGAGTCGTCCCGGTAGGTATCGCTTCCGACGGCGAGGCGGACGCCCGCACGGCGTAGGGTGCTCAGATTGCGCCGGTGCAGCGCGTCCAGCGCGCGCCTGGTCAGGCTGTCGGCCCCCGCCGGATCGAGCTCGCCAGCACCACCGAGGGTGGTCACGACCACAACACGACGGCGCGCGGCATTCCGCGCGTCGGCATCCGTGAGAGTGTAGGGCGCCGGGTCCGGGAGTTGGACGCGCTCATCGCCCCGGAATCCCGGCATGTGCGCCACCTGATCTACGCCAGCGGCAATGGCTGCGCGGAAGTCGGCCGCGGTCTCGACGTGGGCGGCGACGCGGAGCGAGGCCGCGTGCGCGCGCCGGACGACGTCCGATACGAGCGCCGGGTTGAGTCCGCGCCAGCCGACGGCGGCCGTATCGGCCCTGCGCCGCTCGTACTCCTCGGAGTAAAGGAGGTACACCTTGATGAAGTCGGGGTGCTGGGCGAGGATCGCAGGCCACCTTCGCGCGAGATCGCCGGCGTTGTCGATCTCCCAGTAGAACTGCCCGTCGCCGTCCTCCGCCGTCATGCCGCCGTGCGCAATATTGCGGCGCACGACCCCAATGGGGTGGCCGCCGGAGCCCGTCAGTCCGCCGTTCGCGAAGATGACGTCTATGCTGGTCGGCGTATTGACCTTCCCGGCCAGTGCGGTCCGACTCCGGGGGAGGACGTTCGGGTTCTCCACGTAGAACACACCGTCACGGAGGTAACGCGCGATGAGCGCATCCACGCGAGCGGGAGCTTCGACGTTGTGGTTGTGCGCCTCGCCGAACGGTGGGACGACGAACCCGCCGTTGAGGTCGAGCGTCGAGTCCGGGGCACCGCGAAAGCGGTCGCGCAGAGTGCCGTCCACTACGTAGCGGGTTACGGAAACGAAACGGTCTCCGACGAGCCAGCGGCCGTTTACGAGCGCGAGGTTGCGCCCGGCGCCCGCCGATACTCTCGCCGTCGACACCGCAGTGGCCGGCACCGCCGCAGACGTGGCCCCGTCCGGTGCCGACCGTGCGCAGGCAGTTGCCGAGAGCGCACCGAGTGCGCCGAAGATGAGTCGAAGCGCTGCAAAGTGGCCGGCGAGTAAAACCTTCATGGTAAACCTCGTTTGCTGCGGCATATAACGTTTAGGATCA
>JACDCY010000100.1 GCA_013817305.1 Gemmatimonadaceae bacterium
CTCGCGGACTTCCCGCACTGTCTCCCCTGCGGCGGCGAAGGCGTCGAGGATCGCGCGCTGCGAATCGCCGTCGAGCAAGGTCTGGGCTTCGTGCTGACCGTGCAGATTGATCAGCATGCGCCCGACCTCGGCGAGGAGCGTGGCGCCTACGGGTGTCGCGTTGGCCCACGCGCGGCCGCGTCCATTCGCCGACATCTCGCGCTTGAGCAGCAGCGTGCCGTCCTCGACATCGATACCGTGCTCGTCGGCCCACGCTGCGACATCTGGAGCGCCGGACACTTCGAAGACTCCCTCGATTACCGCGCGGTCCGCCCCCGGGCGAATTACGTCGGTGCTGCCCCGCTCACCGAGGAGAAATCCCAGCGCGCCCACGATGATCGATTTCCCGGCACCGGTCTCACCCGAGAGAACGTTGAATCCGGGCGCGAGCGGGAGCGCGATCGAATCGATGATCGCGAAGTTGCGTATCCGGATCTCACTCAGCATTGCCGCTGTCGTCCCGCTCCTTGAGACCGCCCCAGCCGAGCTTCTGCCGGATCCGGCTGAAGAAGCTGTCGGGCGGGAAGCGAACGAGCATCACCGGTGCGTCGGATCGATTCACAATCAGGCGCTCCCCTCTCGCCACCTGCGTGCCGCCCTGCCCGTCCACGGTAAGCAGCAATTCTTCCGGACCATCCTCGGCCTGCAGGACGATCTCGGCCTCGGGGTGCACCACCAGCGGCCGCACGCCCAGCGTGTGCGCCGAGATCGGAGTAATCACGATGGACTCGAGACGCGGCGCGACGATCGGCCCGCCCGCCGAGAGACTGTAGGCGGTGGAGCCCGTGGGCGTCGCGATCACGATGCCGTCGGCGGCGTACGCGCCGATCTGCTCACCGTCGATCGAGATCGATAAGAGCACTACACGCGCGAATCCGCCCTTGTGCAGGACGAAATCATTGAGCGCCAGCCATTCCCCAGCTCCCGCCGCCATCCCCTGACCACCATCGGTCCTGGCGCGGAGCGTCATGCGCGGCTCGGCGGTGAAATCGCCGGCGCGAAAGCGGCGCAGCGAAACTTCCGCGTCGGACGCACTGCAGCTCGTGAGGAATCCCAGACGGCCAAGGTTGATTCCGATAATTGGAACCGACTTGCCGCGCAGCAGCTTGGCTCCGCGCAGCAGAGTGCCGTCGCCGCCGAGGGTGAGCAGTGCCTCGATCCCGGTAGCCGCGGTGAGGTCGGCACCCGCGCCTGCGCGGAGACCATGCTCGAAGATCAGCTCGAACCCCAGCTCCGGCGCCAGACGCTCGAGCCGCTCCAGCATGCCGGGAAGCGTCTCGTACCCCTCGTGACCAACGACGCCGATGCGCATCAGCCGGCCATCGCCTCGGTCCCGCGCAGAGCGCGCACGCGGCTCGCGATGCCCGCGATATCGAGACCGACGGATGCGAGCTGTCGCGCGCGCGAAGCCTGCTCAATGAAGCGGTCGGGCACGCCGTGAGTGGCTACCCGCACGGACGGATCGAGCCTGCCGACGACACCGGCCATGTACGCGCCGAACCCGTTCGTCACCGTTCCCTCTTCCACTACGAGCAGGTGGCGGTGCTCGGCGAGAATTGCGGCGAGCGTCACTTCGTCATACGGCTTGAGATAGCGGCAGTTCACAACCGTTATGTCGAATCCTTCGGCGGAGAGCGACTCGGCAGCGGCAACGGATGGAAGCACCATCGTGCCCACCGCGAGGATCGCGAAGCCATCACCGGCTCGCTCGGTGCTTTGACGGACCACCTCCCACGTGCCGTACGGCACGGGCGGAATCTCCGTGGCAGCCGGCGGCTGGTCTGGCGCGGCGTCTCGCGGATAGCGCAGCGAGAACGGGCCCGCGCCGTGCTCTATTCCGGCGCGCAACAATCCCAGCATCTCCTCCGCATTCTTGGGAGCCGTCACCGTCGCGCCCGGAATAGCGAGCATGTACGCAATGTCATACAGCCCCATGTGCGTGGGCCCATCCTCCCCTACCAGCCCGGCGCGATCCATTGCGAAGACGACGGGCAAGTTCTGGATCGCGACGTCGTGCACGATGCTGTCGTACGCGCGCTGGAGGAACGTCGAATAGATCGCGCACACCGGCCGGATCCCCCTCGTCGCCATCCCGGCCGCAAAGGTGACCGCGTGTCCTTCTGCGATGCCCACATCGAAGAACCTATCGGGGTGCGTCGTCGCGAACGACATGGTTCCGGTGCCGCTAGGCATCGCAGCCGTGATCGCGACGATTCGCCGGTCTTCGGTGGCAAGCTCGGTGAGGCCGCGCCCGAAGATGGCGGTGTAACCGGGGTTCGCGGTCGATGCCGCGCGCTGCTTGCCGGTGGCCGGGTCGTGTCCCGGGGGTAGTGCGTGCCATTTCTCGACGTGTTCGCCCGCGGGGAACCCCTTTCCCTTCTGCGTGATGATGTGAACCAGCCGCGGGCCGGTCATGTCGCGAACGGCGGCAAATGTGTCGACGAGCGAGTCGAGGTCGTGGCCGTCGATAGGGCCGAAATAGCGAAAGCCGAGCTCCTCGAACAGCACGCCCGGGGTGAGCAGCGACTTCATGCTCTCCTCCCATTTGCGCACGACGTTCCCTACCGAAGACAGCGGTCCGGGCGCATGGTCGATCGCGGATCCGATCGCCGACCGCACGCGATTGTACAGCGGGTTCCTCTGCACCGACGTGAGATATCGGGACATCGCGCCGACATTGGGGGCGATGGACATCTCGTTGTCGTTCAGCACGACGATGAAATCGCGTCCCGCGCCCCCGGCATTGTTCAGGCCTTCGTACGACAGGCCCGACGTGAGAGCGCCGTCGCCGAGTATCGACACGACTTTGAACGATTCGCCGTTCAGGTCGCGTGCGACCGCCATGCCGAGGCCCGCCGAGATGGCGGTGGCGGCGTGCCCCGCGCCGAACGCGTCGTACTCGCTCTCGCTGCGCTTGAGAAAGCCGGAGACGCCCTGCTCCTGGCGCAGCGATTCCATGTCAGTGTTTCTGCCGGTCAGCAGCTTGTGCGGATATCCCTGGTGGCCGACGTCCCACAGGATCTGATCGCGCGGTGCGTCGAACACGGCGTGGATCGCGATGGTGAGCTCGACCACGCCGAGCCCTGCCCCGATGTGTCCGCCCGTGCGGGAGCAAAGCTCGATCATCCGCTCGCGGATGTCGGCGCCAAGAGCGCGCAGCTCGTCGCGCGACAGGGCCTTGAGGTCGGCCGGCGAGGTTATCCGGTCGAGGACGTTCATCTTGGGAGTCACGATTCCCTCAGTATGACGAATTTCGCCAGCTGCTGTAGGCGGTCGCTCGCGAGGCCGGACGTTTTCACCGATTCGCACGCATCGTCAATCAGGGCCGATGCCCGGTCGAGAGCGCCCTGGACTCCCAGGAGCGACGGATAAGTCTGCTTGCCCAGCGCGGCGTCGCGTCCGGCTGTCTTGCCCAGCCGGTCGCTGGTGGAGGTGACGTCGAGCACGTCGTCCGCGATCTGGAAGGCAAGGCCGATGTCGTAGCCATAGCGGGCCAGGGCATCCAGCTGGGAATCGCGCGCGCCCGCGGCCAGCCCGCCGATCATCACCGATGCCGCGATCAACTCGCCGGTCTTGCCGCGATGAATGCGCTCGAGGTCGGTCAGAGAGAATCCGGCGGCGTGCGATTCGAGATCCAGCAGCTGACCGCCGATCATCCCTCCCCCGCCCGACGCGCGCATCAGCTCGGCGACGATCGCTCCGCTGGCGGCGGAGGAGAGGTCCAGCCGTGCCGCGCCAAGCAGCGCCGCTCGCACGGCGAGCGGCACCATTGCGACGCCCGCCACGGTCGCGGTCCGCACATCCCATTTGCGGTGAACCGTCGGACGACCGCGCCGCAGGTCGTCGTCGTCCATGCACGGGAGATCGTCGTGCACCAGCGAGTACGCGTGCACGATCTCGACGGCGGCGGCCAGCGGCGCGATGTCGCCCCGCCCGCCCGCAGCACGGTAGGCGGCGATCAACAGCACTCCGCGGATTCGCTTGCCCGGACCCAGCATGGCATACCGCGCGGCGTCGCCGAGGTCGGACCAACCGGGCGGGATCAGGTTGGCCGCGCATTCTTCGAGCGCGGCGGAGACGTCCCGGCGCTCGGATCCGAACTCACGCTCGAAACTCGCCAGCGTGGAATCCACCTCTACCGACGACGTCGATTGAAGTGCCGTCACCATGCGCCTCGCTCCGCGGCCCGAAGCGTGTTGCTGAGCAGCATCGCTATCGTCATCGGGCCCACACCGCCGGGAACGGGGGTGATCAGCGATGCCACCTCGCGCACCTCGTCGAAGGCCACGTCGCCCGCGAGCTTGTACCCTGAAGGGCTCGACGCATCCTCCACGCGGCTTATGCCTACATCGATGACCACCGCGCCGGGCTTCACCATGTCCCGCTTGATGAGGCCGGTCTTGCCGGCCGCTGCGATGAGAATGTCCGCGCGACGGGTGTGCTCAGCCATGTCCGCGGTCGCGCTGTGACAGACCGTGACGGTACAGTTCGCATCGGGCGCGTTCTGCAGCATGAGCGCGACCATCGGCTTGCCGACGATGTTGCTGCGGCCGACGACGACGCACTCCTTGCCGGCAGTTCTTACACCGGAGCGTTGCAGCATCACCTGGATGCCGGCGGGCGTGCACGGAACGAATCCATCGCTGTCCCCTATCAGCATCTTGCCGACGTTGACCGGATGGAATCCGTCTACGTCTTTCTCGGGCTTTATGCGGCGGATTACCGAGTCGGCCGCGATCTGCCTGGGAAGCGGCATCTGTACGAGTATGCCGTGTATGGCCGGATCCGCATTGAGCGAATCGATCTGCCGGTCGAGCTCGCCCTGCGACGTATCCACCGGCAGGCGGATCGTTACCGAATGCATCCCCGCCTCTTCACACGCCTTCCCCTTCGCTTTCACATACACGGCGCTCGCTGGATCGTCACCGACGAGCACGACGGCGAGCCCGGGCCGAATTCCGCGCGGAGCCAGCTTCGCAACCCCTGCGGCAACTTCGTCGCGGATATTCCGCGCGATAGCCTTTCCGTCGAGAAGCTCAGCGGGCAAAATCTACCGCTCTCGTCTCGCGGATCAGCACGACCTTGATCTGCCCGGGGTACTGTAGCTCCGCCTCGATGCGGCGCGCGATCTCCTCAGAGAGGGAGACCATGCGCACGTCGTCAATGTGGTCCGGCGTGACGACGACGCGGATCTCGCGGCCGGCCTGGATGGCGAACACCTTCTCCACTCCCTTGTAGCTGGACGCGATCTTCTCGAGGCCTTCCAGCCGCTTCACGTACGTCTCGAACGCCTCGCGCCGGGCGCCGGGTCGGGATCCCGAGATCGCGTCGGCGGCCTGAACCAGCACCGAGATCTCGCTCTCGTGCGGGACGTCGTCGTGGTGCGCCGCGATGCAGTTCACCACCAGAGGATGCTCGTCGTACCGCGTGGCAACCTCGACGCCGAGCTGCACGTGCGTTCCTTCGTGCTCGTGCGTCAGGACCTTGCCGATGTCGTGCAGCAGCGCTCCGCGCTTCGCCATCGCCACGTCGAGCCCGAGCTCCGCCGCCATGATGCCGGCGAGCCAGGCGACTTCCTTGGAATGGTTGAGGATGTTCTGGCCATAACTCGTGCGCCACCGCATGCGGCCGATGAGCTTGATGAGCTCGGGGTGGAGTCCGTGCACCCCGCTGTCGTAGGCGGCGCGCTCGCCGGTCTCGATGATACCGACGTTGACCTCCTCCTTGGACTTCGCAACCACCTCTTCGATGCGGCCCGGATGGATTCGACCATCCGCGACCAGCTTCTCGAGCGAAAGCCGCGCGACTTCGCGGCGAACGGGTTCGAAGCAGGATACGACGACAGTGTCGGGCGTATCGTCGATGATGACGTCGACGCCGGTGGCAAGCTCGAACGCACGGATGTTCCGCCCCTCGCGCCCGATGATCCTCCCCTTCATCTCATCGTTGGGGAGCGCAACCGCAGACGCCGTGGTCTCCGACGTATGCTCGGCAGCGATCCGCTGTATGGCGAGGGCAACGATTTTCTTGGCTTCGCGGTCTGCGCTCTTGCGCGCGGTCTCGCGGATCTCCCGGACGCGGTTGGAGGCGTCGGCGTGCGCTTCCTCCTCGATCCGATGAATCAGCTCGTTCTTCGCTTCGTCGGCGGACATGCCCGCCAGCTGCTCGAGGCGCCGGCGCTCTTCGCCAACGAGCTGCTCGACCTCCTGACGGCGCGACTCGATGGTCTTCTCGCGCTCTTCGATGCCGTCGTTGCGGCGGGCGACCTCGCGCTCGCGCTGCTCCAGGAGCTCGAGCTTGCGCTCGACGACCGTCCCGCGCTCCTGGCCGCGCTTCTCCTCGCGCTCGATTTCCTCGCGACGCTTC